>JAGMDA010000054.1 GCA_023128935.1 Candidatus Eiseniibacteriota bacterium
CCGCAGCGAGCCCTCTTCGGTCTGTGGGGCAATGGGCACATTCTGCATCGCGCCAGTGGCGTCCGCCACGCCGATGATCTCCCCGTCAACTGTCAGACCGATTACCGAACCCGCGTTGGCCTGGATGGCGAAAGCCTCCTCGTTCAGTGGACAGAAGCCATCGTGGATGACGGTGAGCTGCTCCGGCACCTCGGAGTACATCTGAATAAACGCGTCTCCGTGATGGTGGTATAGGTGATAGGTATGGATTTTGCATTCCTGGTTCGACGGCCAGTTGCTCGCCTCCAAGTAGTACTTCCCGAAAGTGTGCGCGAACGCGGTCCGCAGGCGTGAACTCCCGATGCTGTCGTCGGCGGCCCCATAGCCCGGATCGAAGTCGGGCCACATGCTGTCAAACATACCCCAGACGAACGTATCGTTTACAAACGAGTGGGAACCCGCGGATGCCGCGATCACACCCAGGGCACCATGCTCGATGCGGTGGAATCGCTCCGTGAAGGACTCCTCTGCGGCGTTGTACTGTCCTGACTGGCAATTGATGCTGAGGACGAAGGGGAACATATCATTAGTGAGCTGGTTGAGGTGCTCAATCCCATAGTTGGGCATGGACCAGGCTTGCAGGTTCCCGTGGTCGCGATGGAAGGCGAAGTAGGCACCGGCGTTGATGTCGTTATTGATCCGCGTGGCGTTGCCACCCCAATCCTGAAGGTGTTCGGGGGTGGAGGGGATGTACCCCAGGCCGCTGGGGCCGAAGTAATCGACGACCATGTAAGTGTTCTGGTTGGTAGACCAGACGCTGTCTGGGTCGCCATACCATATGCCATACTCGCGAATAGGGTCTTTCCCCAGTACATTCACCTGATGCCCGAGGATGATCTCGCAGCACAAGATGTACCAACGGTCAGTCTGCCACGCGCCGGCGATGACCGGATGATCGTAGAAATAGGGATCGGTGTAGGGCTCGCGTTCATACGAGAGCATCTTCCCGATCATGATCTCGAGATCCTCATGGAGCTGGGGGCAGATCCGGCCGTGAGCCATCTCAGGCAGGTTGTCGCCGTCAACGTCTGCGTAGATATTGTCGCTGACGCAGAAGTTGTTCCACATGGGGGAATAGATCCCCGGCGCTCGAGACCCACCGCCGTCACCAGAGCTGGGATAGTCGCCGACGATGAGAAAGGCCACCGGGGGAACCTCCCAGGTGTTGTACGCATCGTTGAGGAAGTTCTCAATGATAGTGGTCGACGTTCCACCAATGTCGGTGGTCGTGAAGACCGCGGTGCTGATTCCCTGGAGTTTCCGCCAGGTCTTCAGGGTATCCGAACAAGCGATGAACTCTGGATCATCAGGGCAGATAATGACATACTCATAGCCGTCTCTATCCTCCGGGGGAACGTTGAAATTGATCTCCGGCAAGGAGTTATAGTTCATCAGGTGATCCCGTAGCAGGGGTTCCCAGTAACGGTTGCGCAGCCGATCTTCGCCGAACTGACCATTGCCGCTGCCGAAATCGATGCGGATATCGAGCTGAGTGTAGACGGTGAGCTCTCGCGTGACGGGGTTGTACTGGAATGGAGTGATGCCGACCGTCACTACATCCACGCCGCGCACTTTCCACGGCTTCGAAACCATCACGGGACTTGCCGGATAGTTGACATCTGTATCATAGATGGACGGATCCTTCTCATACTGCGGGGGTGCATCATCGGTCTCCAACGGGATCGGTGCTGCGGGGGCCACGTCAAAGCCGCCATATATCCGGGTCTGCGCCGAGGCAATTGTGAAAGTTGCGTGGGCCCCTTGAGGAAGCGCAATGATCCGACTCAGCCCGGGAAGATTAGGCGCGCCCGCATCGTTCGGGAGCATGGCACCGGGCAGAGCGATCGTGTGCATGACCTCGTTGTTGATGGTGAGGGGTTCGATCGAGAAGCGATCCATTGCGTAGTGGATCTCCACCCCGGTCAGATCCTCCGACTCCAGCAGGATGCCAGCGGCTCCGACGTTTTCCTCAATCAGAATCATATCGGCTAGCGCTGAGGTTTGTAGAAGGAGCAGTGCGAGCAAAGCTGTAGCCAGAGCAGGACTGTGAAGGATCTTTGAAGCTGATTTCATGAACCCATCCTCACAGGCTGGCAAGACCGGCAACATTAATAATTCGACAACTAGTGTCCCGGGAAGCTAAGTCCCGCGGAATGCCAACCCTGAGTATTATAGCAATACTGGAAGCTCAGTAGTTGGAAATGAAGGAGGAATTCGGGATTATGGCTCTCTTTGACCACCTGAGAGACTGTGCACAGAGCCGCCATGGGCTCTGGCTGCGTGGACCAGGCGGGAGCTCATCGAGGCCATCCTTTGGGGTAATTGTGAAAAAGGCTGCATTTGCTATCGACTGTTCAATATGCTGTCGCATAGGGAAATAGACCCAATGCGGGAGAATACGAATGCCGGAGAAGGGAACAAAGCCAAAGGCTCTGAACCTGAAGGGGCAGAGCCTTTGGCCAGGACTGTAGAGGTACAGATCGGTGACGGATCAGCTATTTCTGCTATTTGCGGGAGGACTACTGGCAGGGGCGCTGGGCGGTCTGCTGGGAATCGGCGGCGGGATCGTACTCATGCCCATGCTACGGTTCATGGTGGGGCTTTCGCCGGCCCATGCTGCTGGGACGTGTATCCTCGCGGTGTCGTTCACAACCCTGGGTGGTAGCTATCGCCACTACCGGCTCGGTCATGTGAATCCCCGATCGATCCTGGCGATTATCGTTTCCGGGGCCTTGGCTACAGTGGTCTTCTCGCTTATCTTCGTTTCCCTGACAGCGCGTGAACGATGGCTGGACCTGGGCATGGGATTGGTCTTCTCTCTGGTTTCGATCCGGATGATTGCAGCGGGAATTCCCGGTTTCCTCAAGGAGAGATCCGGTGAATCGCCCGACAGCGTGATAGGGGGAACCTTGGGAGGTAAGATCGCCATTGGTGCTGCCGGCGGGATGCTTCCGGGGTTGCTCGGCATCGGTACCGGAGGCGTCTTGGTCCCGGGCTTGAGTTTTTTCCTGGGCGCGTCGATTAAGACCGCGGTGGCCTCATCGCTCACCTGCTTCTGCTTCAACGCCTTCATCAGCTCGGCATTCAAGCTCGCGCAGGGGTTCATTGAGAAAGATGTCATTCTGCCCATCTGTCTTGGGACGTTCATCGGCGCCAATTTCGGAGCAATGCTGAACCGGCGTTTTCCGCCTAGAGCCATTAAGACTATATTTGGCTTTTTCTTCTCGTATGTTTCCCTGAAGTTCATTCTGCTGTTCTTCGGGGTGGCGATTTGAATGGATCTGATTTGGGCCCGGCTTTGCAAAGTGTGAACGGAGTTGCCATTCTTGCGGTTGAGCGGACGCCTCATCTCGACCTGAGTTCCATAGTATCTGGACTCGCCGTCCAATACCAACAGCCAGCCTCAGAACTATTTTCTAATACCGAGAGCGAATACTCCGATAATTCTTGCATCGCCTGGTGCTCAAAAACGCTCTAGGAGGCGAAATCGCGTGCAATTAGTAGCGCATTAAGAGCGCAATTAGCACCGCCCACAAGTTACCGAAGCTACGAGGTCTGATACGGAAAAGTGGAGGACAATGGCATGAGACGTTTCGACAGGGCAACTGGAATTGGCATACCTGTTTGGGGATGCGCATTATTTTTGATTACGGCATTGAGCATGATGTCTTTTGCAGATGCCATGGCGGAGGACACCATCAAAATCGGGGTTCTGGCCAAAAGAGGGGCTCGGAAATGTCTCAGCATGTGGAGTGAGACCGGGACTTATCTGTCTGAACAACTAGCGCGCGACGTCGAAATCGTCCCCCTCAAATTTACCGAGGTTGAATCAATGGTTGATATGGGCCAGGTAGATTTCGTCCTGGCGAATTCAGCCTTCTACGCGGTTCTGGAAAAGAAATTCGATGTCGATGCGGTTGCCACGCTAATAAACTCACGCCAGGGAAAGGCACTCAAGGAGTTCGGTGGCGTTATCTTTGTTAAGCAGGGTAGCCAGATCAAGAAATTGGAGGACGTGAAAGGCAAGAGCATGATGTGCGTAAAGAACTCTTCCTTTGGCGGCTGTCACATGGGACTGCGCTTATTGTTGAATAATGGTATTGATCCGGCGAAAGATTGTAGCTCGTTCAAAGAGGGCCAGAAGCACGATAATGTAGTCATGGCGGTCAAGACCGGAATGGTGGACGTTGGTACGGTTCGTACCGATACGATTGAACGAATGATGAGCGAGGGCAAAGTCAAGCTAAGTGATTTTCATATCCTGCACGCCATAAATGACGGTTTCCCCTTTGTACACAGCACCGCGCTCTATCCTGAATGGCCGCTTGCCGCTTGCTCTAAAACGTCACCCGCTCTAGTCGCCGCTGTCGCCAAGGCACTGAAAGCGCTGCCCTCCGATCATCCGGCGACCAAGGCAGCCAAGATCGTGGGATGGACAGACCCGGTTGATTATGGACCTGTCGCCGAATGCCTGAGAGAAATCAAATACGGCGTCTTCGGCGAGAAGCGCGTTGCTACAAAAGATTAATCGCTTTGAAGGACGGTAATGAATCAATGCGATCACTGCATAGCCAAGGATGCGATATTATGCAAAATAGTGGTAAATCCTGCTCTGTAAAGTGGAAACTTGTTTCTTTCGCGGGAACGACGAGCATCCTGTTGGTTGCGGCCGTGGTTATGCTGCTCATGGTCCAGCAGGCAAGAACATTTGGGAATATCACTGACCGGACTTCGATCGTAGTGGGTGAATTCAGATCAAATGCTCAGGCCTATTCCGTCGACATGCAGGGAAAGCAGGTGTATGCGGCCAGAGAAGCTCTGGAGCAGAAAGTGAAAGGTCTGTGTGGATTGGTGGCAAAGAGTAGCGCTGTTTCGATATCCACCTTTGATTTCGAGGACATGACCAACTATTGTTCCGATGTCTGTCAGGATAAGGATATTATCTTTGCATGCATTCTCTCTCCGGATGAAACTCCGCTGACGATGAATCTGAACAAGCACGACAAACTGCTGCGCGCGATCGTTCCGGCCGACGAGGAACTGACGATCAAGGCGGTCTGTGAGAACCTGGAGGGCAAGGAGCAGGTGCTATCATTGAGGGAGGAAGTGGAGAATCAGGACGGGGAAGTCATTGGTGAAGTTATCATTGTTGCCGATACACGAGTGCTCCAGGAACGCAAAGAAGCGATCGAAGAGCAGTTTGAAGGGTTCATCCAAAAGATGACCACCGGCGGTGCCAGACTAATGGAGGAGATCGAAGCGGTTTCGTCCTCAGGCCGGCAGGCAGCTATTAGAATGAGTGTCGTGATTGGTATTGTTGGTATTGCACTCCTGGTCGCGATTCTCACCTTCCTGGCCAGCCGCCTGATCAAACCCTTGGTTCGAGTGGCTGATACGCTCAAAGATATAAGTGAAGGGGAAGGAGATTTGACCGCCCGGTTGGTGGTGAGCTCAAATGACGAGATCGGGCGGCTGGCCTGGTTCTTCAACAAGTTCGTGGAGAAGATCCAGAACATTATCCGCGATGTTGCGCGAGATACCACATTGCTGACCTCGGCATCGGAGGAGTTGCTGGCCACATCAACCGGGATGGCTTCGGAGGCCGAGAAGATGTCGTCACAATCGAATACTGCCAGTTTGTCGACCAAAGATCTATCGACAAACCTGACAAGTATGGCATCGGGAGCCGGGGAGATGTCTGAATCGGTCAACACGGTGGCTGCAGCGATCGAGGAGATGAGTGTCTCGATCCGTGAAGTGGCAGGCAGCTGTTCCAAGGGTTCGGAGATCGCGTCGAACGCGAACAGTAAAGCTCGTTCGACCTGCGAAACGATGGAGCAACTCAAGGAATCAGCGGGGCAGATCGGTAAAGTTCTGGATATGATCACTGATATCGTGGACAAGTTGAATCTATTGGCGTTGAATGCAACGATTGAGGCGGCAAGTGCGGGTGGGGCAGGGAAGGGGTTTGCAGTGGTTGCAAACGAGGTGAAAGAGTTAGCCACACAAACCACTCTGGCCACTGATGAAATAGGTCAGAAAGTCCAGGAGATGCAGGACAACACGGCCAGCGCCGTCCAAGCGATCAATGATATCGCCGGTGTGATTGAGCAGGTCAATTCCGTCACGCAGACTATTGCCAGTGCAGTGGAGGAACAATCAGCCACCATAAACGAAATCGCCCAGAGCATGAATAGCGCCTCCACTGTCACTGGAAAGATATCGGATAATGTGCAGGTATCTTCTAGTACTGCAGAAGAGATATCAACGAATATACAGGGGGTAGATTCCGCGGCCCATATAGTTACTTCTGGCGCCGGCAAAACGAGCGCAAGAGCAGAAGAACTGGTGGGGCTGGGTGCACGACTGCAGGAACTGGTGGAGCAGTTCAAAGTCGATTCAACGGCGGTCGATGAGGTGGAAGGAGTACATAATCCCGCCGATGCCGCCTGATCGATGTCAGCAATCCAGTTCTGACGGCGGCGGAACTCGACGTTCGATGAACCACGGATAACCTTAAAAGGATGCCACACAACAATCCTATCCGACCGGACATGCGACCTGTCTGATCTGCACGCGCCGCCTGGATCTCGCCGCAGATGATTGCTGCTTGGGGCAGATTGGGTAACTGCTTGACGGTGCAACGGTTAAGGGGATACTCGGTCCGTCTGCTATTAGATCGAA
>JAGMDA010000540.1 GCA_023128935.1 Candidatus Eiseniibacteriota bacterium
GCATTACGACAAGATGAATATCGTCATGTACGCGGATGGCGTTGGATGGGTTCTCGACGCTGGGGCATCACCGCACTACTGCGTGTATATAAAGGAACACAATGAGTGGCACAAGCAAACCATCTCCCACAACACCGTTCTGGTCGACGACAGGAGCCAGGATGCGGTGACTGGTATCCTCCGCAGATGGGAATCCCAGAAGGGATTTGATCTGGTCTCAGCAAGCCATACGGGGTACGAGAACGTCAAGCATACACGGTCCGTGTTTCATCCAAGGGGCGAGTACTTCATCATAAATGACTATCTGGAGCCGTCGGATTCAGAAGAGCACGACTATGGCTGGCTGCTTCATGTGTACGGGGAACTGGAGAAATGTGATGAATACTGCATAACATTCACAAAGGAAGACAGAAAGCTCCTGATTCTTCCAGCCGAACCCACTGACTTCACGTCCGTCGACCTCAAAGAGGGCCTGTGCATAGATACATCGGGTGAAAGGCAGAAGCCCCAACGGGACGACGGGAAGTGGGAGCCCGGAGATCCGGGATGGGCTTACATTCCCTACGTCGTCCTGAGAAAGGACCGACGGACGCAGGATGTGAATTACACGGTAGTGCTCTACCCGCACCGGGGGGTTGAGCGCCCCGGCGTTCGGTGCCGGCGGTTGACTGGAGAAGACGGCACCGCATCGGGGGTCTTGATTGCGCAGAACGCATATGAAGATGTCTATGGAGAGAGGATACCCGGTGCGCAAGCACTTGGCGACATGCAGCTGGGCGGATTCAGAACCGACGCCGACTATTTCTTTGCGAGGATTCAAGGGGATGAGATCGTGAAGGCCATCGCTGTCGGCGGGAGCTACCTGTACTGGAAGGGTGGGGAAGTTGCGGCTGAAGTTTATAGATAAGAGATGCTCTCGAAATGTAATGCTCGCCACCCAGGGGGTTGCCTGTGTTCTGGTGGCGTTCTCAGCTGGGTGCCAGCGAGCGGACGAAGCACCGATCGTTGTAGATGAACCATCCGTCAGTCTGGAGGCAGAACTCAATCTGCACTACAAGACCTTCTCTGATGTGACGCTTAGCCGGAAGTATATGGAAAGATGGCTTCAGAAGTACGAGTACCTCCCGGCCGCGGCAGTGATGTCCGATGAGGAGCTGCTGGAGGCCAGCGACCTCAGTCACCGCAGGCTCGAGACTGTGAAAGCGGCGTTGGACGAAGGGGATAATGCAAAGGCCCGGGCGGCGTGGCTGGCGTATCTCGCGAACCGGCCACGCCCCTACTATCTTGATCCAGGCGTACTGTCCCCCTCCGGAAAGGAGAGGATCCTTCAAATTGCCAATGAGTGCCTTGAGGCGCCGAACTTCCCGGATGTGCGCTGGCCGCGCGAGAAGTTTGGCCGGGGAAGCAAGGACTCACGGTGGAATTGGGTCTCCAGCCTCTGCCAGGCATATCGCTATACGAAGGAAAGGGAATACCTGCAGGGTGCGATGGAGATGTTCTCCTTCTGGTACGAGACCGTTCGGCCGCCAGCGGGGAACGCAAGAATATGGCTTTCTCCATCATTCATTGACAATCCATGGGGTTCGCACCTGGCATCAGGCAGGCTCCATGCAATCACCGTGCTGAGTGATTTGGCCGGCGAAGTCGCCTGGCAAGAGAGCGGGCCATCCCAGTCAATGTGCCTCTACAAGTCGATTGTTGAACACGCGCGATTCCTCATGGCGGTGAACCCGGGTTACCGCTCCGGTAACATACAGATCTGCCAGATGTTCAACCTGCTCGAAGCCGGGATCTACTTCCCTGAGTTCAAGGAATCACCAGAGTGGGTGGCATTCGCGTGGGGTAGTCTCCTGAAGCACGCCTGGCTGGACCTCATGCCGGATGGAGGGCACTATGAGAGGGCCACCGGATACAATAATGCCGTGATTGCATACTGGCGACGTATCATGGGTTTGGCCAGCGCAGCGAAGCTTGAGATCCCCGATTGGTTGAGACCCCGGCTGAAAAGAGCCCAGGAATGGACCACTAAGGTCTACACCCCGATCTACAATCTCCCGCCTGTGGGAGACAGCGGCATGGGATCTGAAGACAGTGCGTTGCCTTACCTGATTGACGGAGCGCTGCTTTTCCCATGCCCGGAGTTCAAGTACTTCGTAAGGAATTGTCCAGATCGAATCGAGGTGAGAGCCACTGAGCTTTTTCGAGAAAGCGCGCCCGAGGTCTTGGCCAGGCTAGATGCCATCCAACCAAGGGAGCCATCCTTCACATCGGTCCTTCTCCGCGATACGGGCTGGGCAGTGATGCGGTCGGGGTGGGACCGCAAGGCGCTCTACATGCTATTCGACTACGGATCGAATGAACCATGGCACTGTCACCGTGACGGACTCGGGTTCAGCATCTTCGCCTATGGGGAACCGCTGATTACTGACTGCGGACATGGGGGCAGCTATGAATCGGACAGGTCGAAGGAGTGGTACAAGGAGACGATCTCCCACAATGTCGTACAGATCAATGGGATGAGTCAGCGAAAGGTCACGGATGGGACCTGTGACCGGTGGGTGACGACGACTATGACGGATTACATTGATGCGGAACATGACGGCTATAAGTATCTGGGTGCATATTGCCGGCGGAAGATCACCTTCGTCAAACCCAGCTACTGGATCATCACGGACAACATCACGGAGAAGATGTGCCAGACAAGCGGCTATCACGAGTGCAGATGGCTGGCTCATTTCCAGCCCACTGAGTTGATCATTGATGAAAGAACTAAGTGCGTATGTACAAACAACCCTGGTGCCAATGTCCTGCTGATTCCATCTCGGCCGGGGCAGATCGAGGTTCTCGAGTCCAGCGGCTGGATGATCACACCAGCAGGCGAGGTTGAGGACGCGCCCTACATTGCCTTCGCAAAAGAGGGAGATCCGCCCATCGACTATGAGGTCGTTGTCTATCCATACGAGGGCGCCCAGGTTCCCCAGATCGCTGTTGACTGCCTGGACATGGGAGCGGATGCACTCGGGTGTAAAGGACTCAGGATAGTGTCACCGGAAGGCGTGGACTACTATCTCGAAGCGCTGGACGCCGACTACTACTTTATGCTCGATAATGAAGGGCAAGCGCGCCGGTATGGCGAGTTCTCCTTCGATGGCGAGATGGCGCTTCTCAGGGAAAGGAATGGTGAACTGAGGTCTGTCCTCCTTGTGGGTGGAACTATCCTGAAGCGCCAGGGCAAGGTAATTGTGCAGTGCACTGGCACAATTGACTGGGCTCAGATAATGCTTTCTGATGGCATGCCCTCCATCGATGGTGTGTTCAGCGGAGCGATATCGGTCATGCCGCCCGAGGCAAGTCATCCATGACGGGAGAGGGACAGCGAATGCGGATGATCGATTCCCATGTGCACCTCGTCGACGATGAGAGCTTCCGTCACACGCTTGAGATTGAGAGATCGGCGGGTGCTGTGAAGGTGATCGTCTCGTGCCTCAACCCGTGTGACGGGATCTATAAGCCAAGTCCGGAGCAGTTTCGCGAAGACAACGCCCGCGTTTATCAATGGATGAGAAAGGAGAGCGGCTTTGTCGAGGGCTGGGCCTATGTAAACCCGGAGTTTCCTGAAGAATCGCTGGATGAGATCGATCGGGCCGTGAACGAATACGGCATGGTGGGCATAAAGCTGGAATGTGGCTGCGTGTGCACCGACGCCCGGTATGGTGCGATCATGGAGAAGGCGATTTCTCTCAACCTCCCGGTTCTGCAGCACACCTGGTTCAAGATAACCGGCTGTATACAGGGTGAGTCGACTCCGCTGGATGTCGCGTCAATGGCACGTGATTTCCCGCAGGTAAGGATCATCATGGCGCATATGGGTGGGGATTGGCAGCGGGGGATAAAGGCTGTACGTGATCTGCCGAACGTCTCTGCTGACATCAGTGGCAGCATCGTCGATTGCGGCATGGTTGAAGAAGGCGTGGCGGAGCTTGGCGCGGGGAGAATCCTCTTTGGTACGGACCTCCCGGACATCGATCTCTGGACGAGCCTTGGGAAGGTGATGGGATCGGAGATCAGTTGCAGGGATAGGGAGATGATCCTATACGAGAACGCAGCTAGGCTGATGGGAGCCAATGCAGAATGATTGTGGACTTCTTCACAGGCATAATGGGGGTATGGCGT
>JAGMDA010000541.1 GCA_023128935.1 Candidatus Eiseniibacteriota bacterium
GCTGATGCGCCGCGGCATCGACCTCCAAGCAGGCCGGGAAGTGAACGTGCTGCGCCAGGTGCACGTGAGCGACGTTCTCCGTCGCGATGTTGAGACGGTTCCACGCACGGCAAGCTTGGAGGATCTCTACCAGCGAATGGTGAACTCCCCGCACTATGAGTTCTTCGTAGTCGATGACGAGCATAACCTCCGGGGAGTGATCAGCGTTGACGATCTCCGCCGGGAACTCCCGCGCATGGAGAATCTCAAACAGATCGCCATCGCTGAGGATCTGATGACCTACCCGGTCCTCTATCTCCGCGAAGATGACACCCTCGACTGCGCCATGCGCCAGTTCGAAAAGCGGACCTTCGAGGAACTGCCTGTGTTGCCGGCAGGGGATTCGATGTCGCCCATCGGCATCATCGAGCGCCAGGAAGTAATCAGGGCATATAACAAGGAGATCCTGAAGGTCGATCTCGCCGGCGCGGTTTCCTCCCGTCTCGAATCAGCCGTCAAGCTCCGTTCCTGGGAGACTATCGGCGGCTACGTGCTCGCTGAGATGGATACTCCACCTCATTTCTGCGAGCGGCCGTTGGAGTCCTTGCAGCTGCGCCAGAGGCACGGCATCCAAATCATTCTAATTGAGCGTGCCGGCCAGCAGGGTGAGGCCCGCTTTGCCTTTCCAACACACGACACCGTGTTGCATCCGGGCGACAGGGCGATCGTCTTCGGCCGCCGCGAGAACGTGGATGCTCTCGCGCGGTAGAGAAGCCCAGAAGGATCCGTATTCCTCCATCGGTCTGCACAATTGATGATTTTTCTCTAAACCCATTCCGGATCTCATGCGTCTATCTCTTGGAGGATATCCATGAGTACAGATCCATTCCGACGCTTGACCATCCCGTTGGCACTTTGGGTCACCGTGCTAGCAAGTCCCCCGCTCGCAGAGGGATCTGGCGCCAGTTCCGGCATTGTGTCCCCCCCCACGCCAAAAACCATCATCCAGGCCTTGCGCTTGAATACGCCGGTTAATCTGGACGGCATACTGAGCGAACCGTCTTGGCAGGAGCCGAGCGCGTCTCCGTTGATTCAGAACGACCCTGACAACGGCACCGCACCACGCCAGCGGACCGACTGGTGGATCGCCTTCGACAACGAGGCACTCTACCTCGCCGCCCGGATGCATGACGCCGCCCCGGAATCGATTGACTGCGATCTTGGACGCCGGGACAGCTGGCCCAACTCGGACTGGGTCTTCCTGAACTTGGACACCTTCAATGACGACCGCAACGGCTATTCCTTCGCGATCAGTCCATCCGGCACCATAATAGATGCCATCCTCTACAACGATGGCTGGGACGATTCTTCATGGGATGCCATTTGGGAGTGCGCCACCACTATCGACGAGTTAGGTTGGACGGTTGAAGCCCGCATCCCTTTCTCACAGCTCAAGTTCCCCAACCAAGCAGAGCAGGTCTGGGGCATTAATTTCTCCCGCCGCACCCGCCGATACCGCGAGCGTGACGAACTCTTCCACATGCCGCGAGGCGAATCGGGCTACGTCGGGCGCTTTCCTGACCTGGTGGGGATTCGGGGAATCGATCCGGGCAACAGGCTGGAGGTGCTGACCTACGGCGTTGTCAAAGCGGAGTATCTGGACATTGATGCGGGCAACCCCTTTGAGGACAGCTCGGAGTTCGAGGGCAACCTGGGCGCCGACATTAGGTGGGGCCTCTCGAATGACCTGTCTCTGTATGCCACCGTCAACCCTGATTTTGGACAGGTCGAGGTGGATCCGGCTGTTGTGAACCTATCCGACTGCGAGACCTTCTACTCGGAACGCCGGCCATTCTTTGTCGAAGACGCCAACACCTTCCGGTTCGGACGTGAGGGGACAAACAACAATTGGAACTTCAACTGGATGGATCCGATGCTCTTCTATAGCCGGCGTATCGGCCATGCCCCCGATCTGTCGCTGAAAAATCACGACCACGCCGAGGTGCCCTCATTCACCACCATCCTGGGCGCCGGCAAGCTCAGCGGCAAGCTGGGGGGCGCATCAGCGGGACTCCTCAGCGCCTTCACTGCCGAGGAAAGGGCACACCTGGACACCAGCGGGAAGCACTCCTCGCAGGTGGTCGAGCCATTGACCAACTACACCGTCATGCGACTTCAGCGCACCCGGCCGGACGGTCATCAAGGCCTCGGGATCATCGCTACCAGCACCTGGCGCGATCTGACCACCGCACGCAGCAAGGAGGAACTGTCGCGCCACGCATTGACGGGAGGCATCGACGGTTGGACCACACTGGACGATGATGAGGTCTGGGCATTGCGCGGTTATGTGAGCGGCAGCTACGTTACAGGCACAGAAACCGTCATCGACGCACTGCAACGCTCATCCAGGCATTATTACCAGCGCGATTTTGCGACCTCCAAGGCCCGCCTTCCTCATGATCTCGGCGCAGGCCTGCGCACATCCCTTTGGGTTGACGCCCCCGGCGTTGGTAACGATGCGAAGGTGTGGCTGTTCCAACCAGAGCGGCGCTATGCGCTCGAGCGCTTCACGGGCCTCAGGGATCACTTCTTGATCGTGATCACATCCCCGGTCTGGAAGCCTGAACCCTCCAGCGCCTTAACGGTGGTCACGCCATCCTCCACCTCGGTCGCCTTGACGAGGCCGATTGTGTCGTAGATACGCTTCAGGATCCGGCCGTCCTTGGGATGCTTGACCTCCTTGACCAAACGCGTGACCTCGAACTTCATGCCTGGGGTGATGCCGATCTCGGTCCCGGCATCGATGAAGAGAAACTCGTCCGCCACGATCAGGATGCCACTCCAAGGAAGCTTAGCGGTCTGCTCCCTGAGCTCTTCCACGATCTGATTGATCACCTTGCGGGTGGCCTTGCCCACGATGTGCTCGTCGAAGCGCTTCTGATCGCCGAAGGAGAACTTGTCGGTCGAGAGACCCAGGGACTTCGAGCTTTCTGAGGCGTTCACGGACTCGGCCCAGAGGACCTCCGAGGTCCCCACCGAGACCAGCCGCAGATCGACCGCGACCCTCGATGAGTACGACTTCACACTGGCACCGGTCCTCCCGCCGAGCAGGCCGGAGACCGACCCACCGATCTTCTCCTCCTTATAACCGAACTCGGTGATGACGCCCTTGACCAGGATGTCAGCGATTTCAACCTTCTTGGCCGCCTCGACACCGGGGTTGGCCAGGTCGGACATACTCAGGCCCTTCTCATCCAAGATCTCCTGCAGGGCCGCGCGTTCAAAGATGCGGAAGTGGCCCGACTTGATCAAGGCCGTGATCAGCATGTCGGCCATGCCCTCGCCCGGGTCAGGTCCGTGGTACCAGCGATGGTCGGCCTTGTTCTCGAACTTGCCAACGATGACGCGATACTTAATCCCGGCGTCTTCCCCAGCCATGGCCGGGGCGGCGAGCGCGGTGAGCAGGAGCATCAAGAGCGGCAGAACCAATGCCTTGGATGGCCTGTTCCTCAAATTCATACTGTCCTCCCTTTCCCGAACCAAGTTCGGTTTCCCAGGCACGAGTTATAGGCCAGGTTCGGAGTTATGTCCAGCACTAGGGACCACTCACCATCCCCCGGGGCCTACGCGGAGAACGTCGGCTATTCTACCGGCGCATCCAGGAACGCCCAGCTCCTTCTGGACTTGCGGACGCTGCCCCTCCATAATGCCCGTGCACTCGCGTGCTCTTGCGGCCCAGCATGCCAATCTTGTGGCACGCGCGACTCGGGCCGCGATTGGTAGGCGAGCGATGATCGTTTCGTTACCGACCCGGACCAGGTGTAACGCTCGCGCACAAGGAGGTCCCGTGGCGCGCCAATTCATCTACACGATGCAGGATGTGGGCAAGGTTCATCCGCCGAACAAGGTGGTCCTGCACGACATCTCGCTGTCCTTTTACCCCGATGCCAAGATCGGCGTGCTCGGCGCCAATGGCGCCGGCAAGACCAGCCTCATGCGCATCATGGCTGGCGAGGACCGCGAACACCTGCGCCGCGCCACGCCGGCCAAGGGCGTGCGCATCGGCTACGTGCTGCAGGAGCCCCAGATCGACCCGCACAAGGACGTCAAGGGCAACATCGAGGAGGGCCTGGCCGAGATCCGCGACCTACTACAGCGCTTCGAGAAGATCAGTGCGCGCTTTGCCGAGCCTCTGGAACCCGATGAGATGGAAGCACTCCTCGAGGAGCAAGGCCGTGTGCAGGAGTTAATCGAGCACGCCGACGGCTGGGAACTCGATCACCGCATCGAGGTCGCCATGGATGCCCTGCGCTGCCCGCCGGGAGATGCCGACGTCACCACCCTGTCGGGCGGTGAGCGCCGCCGGGTGGCCCTGTGCCGCACGCTGCTCATGCAGCCGGACATACTGCTCCTCGACGAGCCGACTAATCATCTCGATGCCGAATCAGTGGCTTGGCTCGAGCGCCACCTCAAGGAGTTCCCGGGCATGATCCTGGCGGTCACCCACGACCGCTACTTCCTCGACAATGTCGCCGGCTGGATTCTGGAGCTCGACCGTGGCCACGGCATTCCGTGGCAGGGCAACTACTCCTCCTGGCTGGAGCAGAAGCAGGAGCGGCTGCGCATCGAGGAGCGCTCCGAGTCGAAACGCCAGCGCACCCTGGCCCGCGAGTTGGAGTGGGTGCGCATGAGCCCACGCGCGCAGCAGGCCAAGGGCAAGGCGCGTCTGGCGGCCTACGAAGAACTGCTCGCGCAGGACGTGGAGAAGCGCCAGGAGACCGCCGAGATCGTCATCCCGCCGGGACCGCGTCTGGGCAACGTGGTCGTGCAGGCCAAGGGTCTCATGAAGGCCTATGGGGATCGCGTGCTCTTCGATGAGATGGAGTTCAGCCTGCCGCGCGGCGGCATCGTCGGCATCATCGGGCCCAACGGGGCGGGCAAG
>JAGMDA010000542.1 GCA_023128935.1 Candidatus Eiseniibacteriota bacterium
GGCGCCAGAATGATATTATAGCTGTGTCTACTTTCTCCATAGAACCCCTCTATCGTCGGGATGTAGTTTTTGCCACGAAGCAAGGAGTCCACTTCCTGTACGAGTACGTCATATAGAGATCTGTGAGCCTGTGAGAACCGGCCAAACTCCGATTCACGAGCGAACTCGCGGAGCGCCTGCGATAAGGCGATCAGTTTGTCTTTTCCGTGTGCTCGCTTGATCAAGTATTCTGAATATGGACTACATTGGACAAGCTGCGGGGGATCACCGTGGTGGAGGATAAAGTCAACGGGCGCGTCGTGGCTGAAACCGGCGTCAAGAAGATGCGCAAGACAGACTGTTGCAGGGTGGTCACGGAACTTGTGGAAATAGCGGTCAATATCATCCTTGTACATCGTGCCGTGCTTTATGTGACCACCGGCGGCCCAGGGAGTGAAATGCTGGACCACGGCCAATAGCTCAATGCGTGGGTCTACGCAAAGTGAGAAGTCCTGTTTGGAGGGCGTATCGAGCTGGCGGAGCGGCTCGTGATTCTGGGGCCTATCCTTGGCGGTCTGGGAAGCGGCGGGAATCGCCGCCAGTATTCCTATCAGGGCGGCTATCAAGGGACCGCTTGTTCGGTTTGACATAGTTCTCTCCTTTGCCCGTGGTCTCGTTCGGAGCGACCGGCAATACATTGGGTGCTTCACGCGCGCGCTATACAGATAGGATAGCTCTGCAAGGGGCAGTGTTTCGCGAAATGACAGGATGAGTGCTGTGGATGTCAGTCAGCTGGGAACGATCCCGATGGGCACGCGAAAGAGATCTTGCCTTCAAACAACCGGGTCATCGTCTGAAAGAGCCCGTCTAAGCATAGCCCGAGCGCGGTGCAGGTGCGTCTTCACGGTGCCCATCGGCAAGCCGAGAATCTCGGCGACTTCCTTGTAGCTTCTGTCCTGTAGATGATAGAGCGTCACCACTGCACGGTAGTGAGGAGGAAGCATCGAGATCGCCTGTATAACACGCAAGCGGAACTCCTTCTCGATCAGGGTCTGGTCAGGATGGTCCCGGCTCGGGGCGGCAAGAGAGCGGATCTCATGGGTGTCATCCGCGTCTATGTCGAGGGACAGAGTATGCCGGCGGCCCTTGAGGTACGCGAGCGCGCGATTGACCGCAATACGATAGAGCCAGCTCGAGAGCTTCGACTGGCCCTTGAAGCTTTGGAGAGCCCTGAACGCATTGAGAAAGGTTTCCTGCGCGACATCCTCTGCGTCTGCTCTATTGCCAACGATCCTGAGAGCAATCGAGTAAACTAAATCGCTGTGACGATCGACTAAACCGGCGTAGGCGTCAAGATCCCCGGCGAGTACTCTGGCCACCAGTTCGAGGTCCCTCGGATCTTGCCCTCTCTGTACGTCGGCAGCCATTGTTTCCCCGCTCGGTCTGCATGCTGAGGTCCCTGAAGGAACCGCAAAGCCGGAAGTTGGCCCGACACCCAGACCGATCCTACTAGGGCCTTCGGCAGACCCAACAGTATTTGTCCCAATCAAGAGACTCAGAAAAAACGCCCACAATATTTATGACAATCACAAGACTCAGAAACAAAAACGCCCGAGGATGCATCGTATAGTATGGAATAGCATGGTGTTCGCCGGAGC
>JAGMDA010000543.1 GCA_023128935.1 Candidatus Eiseniibacteriota bacterium
CTGGCGGCTTATGGAACGATCCATGCGAACCCATGTCGAGAACACCGGGACCCTCCTGCCGGGATGGGCTGGCCGGCCAACCGACCGGCCAACTTCCTTCATGATGACCACGGCAATTGCCGGGATCATGGTTGCACGAATTGGCAGTCGCAGGTCTCTCCTGTGCCCACCGCAAGAAAGGCCCATGGCATTTCTCGTTGCAATGGGACTCGACGCCAGCGTCTTCACCGACCCTGCTTGCAGGTGTACACCAATAATCCCTCAGAATTCAGGTTGATAGGGTGACGAATGTGGGCCCAATCGACAAACACGCCTGCATATGAGCATAACCCCAAGGTTGCCCATCTCAGCAGCAGCTATAGTTAGTGTAGTCCTGGTCGTGCGGGGTATCCACCACGCCGTCAAGCCCAAGACGGCAAGCGGCATCGATATCTCCCTGGTCCGATTGGCGATGCCGTGGGAGCCGTTGTTCGTGGATAGTCGCCACGACTTATGGCTACCGGTTATCTTTGAGAAAAAGGCTCTTGATGCGGCCCCAGCTCATTTCCGCTGGCTCGGGATCGCCCTTTTCGCGTGGGTTAGGTCTACCACCAGCGCCAACAGATCCTCCCTCAACCCGGTTGGCGGTGTTCTCGAGATGGTAGAACCCGATGTCAAGGCGAAACAAGTCGATGTCAGGCATTTCGCCGCAGATGGAATTGTACAGACTGGAAATCACGAGAGGATCATCGGTGGTGAACTTGCTGTTCTGGAATGACGCGTTGTGCTCATTGATGATTCCGCTGGCGATCTTCTTCTCGTAAACCAGAATCCTGTAGGACTCAAGTAGGGCGGAGAACTCGACTCCCATGACTACGGGAAGATCATAGGTGTCCTTCTCGCCGATCTCGTAGCTTGTGAGCGGTTTGATGATGCCATGTGTGTCCTTGGCTGAGGTCAGAGAGCGCGCGGGGTTGACTCCCATGTCCTCTGAGCATCCAAGGGTGATGCCGATGACTCCGAGAAGCACGGTGAGGCTGATGAAGTGTTTCATGATTACAATCCTCCGTGCTGGGCATATCCATCTACGGTTTGATCAACGGTTCTTGCAACTGAAGATCGTGATCCAACCTTCTTTGCGGACTCCTTCATCTGGCGGCATTGGGATTTCAATCCAGGATGACATTGCAATGCACTACTGCCCAGTCCAAGTGGAATCCTGTAAAATAGCGTGTGACGAGGGGCGGAAGGAGAGCGATGATGACTTCTCCAGGAAGTCGGCCGCATGGCTGTGTCCGCAACCACATCACCGCCGTTCTAGGGCTACTGCTCGCCGCGGCACCTCAGCCTGCTGCCGATCTGGCAACAGACTGGATCCACCGGGGTCCCGGCACGGGCGGCGGAATGCCAGCCGTCTTCCCGCACCCAAACAACCCGGACGTCGTGCTCACCAGCGCGGACATGGTGGGGCCCTATCGAACCGATGACGGCGCCGCGACCTGGGAACATTGCGCCTTCCAGGATGGCACGGGCATCATGAACCTCGTCTTCGATCCCGACTCTCCCGATGTGATCTTCGTCGAAGACAGCCTATTCGCCGTCAGCTATGGCGGATTGTTCCGCTCTGGGAACTTGGGCGAGAGATGGACGGAACTCACGTACTGTGATCCCCCGCCCGGTGACTTCTATGGATGTCAGCCCCGTAACCGGAACCATGGTTGTCGGTCAGAATCTGCCCGAGGCCAATCATCACAACGTCTACGCCACGCGGCCGGTCGACCTCCTGGCGGCAGCGAACCGCCAGGGAAGGCGCTTCGCATCCTCCAAGGCCTGTACATAAGAGGCCCTCGTAGACCAGGCGGTGCGGATTCTCGCTGACTCAAGCGCCGGCAGTGCCCGGATTAGGAACTGCGGGATGAGCGCGACCAGGAAGAGGATAGCCATAAATGCGAGCGGATTCATGAGCTCTCCTTCCCAAGCAGAAGCTGCCGACATTCGTCTTCTTAACTAGAGGCCTGGCGAGAAGCCCGGGCCAGGTGCCGTGTCACGGGTGCTCACCTTCCTTCTGCAATGGCCATGCCTTGAGGGGCGTTGCTGGCGCGAAGCTGATGGCATCCATCCGTTCTCACCCGGAGCGCCTCCGGTCGAGCTCGGGGCCGCTGGCGTATCGTCTTGCCATGTATGCAGTTAGGGCCGACAGGGAGCAGTCTGCTCGTCTGTGGTCAGGGCAACCGGCCGACGGTTGCCGACGGGGCTGGATTGCGTCCGGCAATGCGCACAGGGGCGGCTGAGATGTAATTTGCAACGTCGGGGGCCTCCGAAGAGGGGCGGACCTAATCTCACTCCGTCAGCGCATGTTGCCCCGGGCCCCTCGGGGCGTTAGGATTCGGATGGTCTGCGCAGCTTACCGGGAATCAACGCCACATACCGTCACAAGGAACCGCGGGCGAAGGCCCTGGTTGGCATTACATGTCGACCTTTGAGGGCATTCGTGAGCGCTGATCCAGCGCTCATGTTTTGGCAAGGACGGAACGCGGCTGGGAGGGCGGACAATTGAAGTCGTCAACTCGCAGGTGGCGTGACGGGCCATGCCGGGGGATGGTTCGAATCCCAGGCATCCGTGTCGTTGCCGGTGCCATGGGTCTCTTGCTCCTGTTGGTGTTCTGCGGTTGCGGGAGCAAGCCCGAGGGTATAGTAATAGTAAATGAGGTGGTCGAGCCCCCTGTGGACCCCTGCATGATCCTGCCTGGTCCAGCAGACCGTTCCGGAGTCATCGAAGTGGCTCTGACCGAAGAGGTGCTGCCTGCCAATGCGCCCGATCCCCACAACGACGCCGAGCGTCTGCTCTTTCGCCAGCTCTACGAAACACTGGTGCGCGTCGATTGCCAGGGTAAGATTCACGCAGGTTTGGCAGTCAAATGGACCCGCGCGGAGAGCGGCCGGCGCTGGACATTCACATTGCGGCCCAATGCGCGTTTCAGCGATGGCTCTCCAGTGCGGGCTGGGGAGGTACGCCGGGCGTGGCTGGCATCTCGCGATCGAGCTGTTGGCGAGGGGCGAACGTTTCCCTGGGCGTGCATTGAGTCAGTCTCCGAGCTGGGGTCGGAGGGCGGGACGATCACAGTGCTTCTGACCGAACATCAGAAGGATCCGCTCCTTTTCGCACATCCCGCCCTGGCAATTGCACAAGCCTGCACAATGTCGGACTGGACGGCGGGGGCCGGTGCCTTGAACAGGCGGACAGATGCCGGGTCCTTGGACTGGCCGGCGGGCGCCACATCCGTGGATTGGCCGGCTGGCACAGGGCCGCTCGCCATATCCACCGATTATGCCCCGCCCGGGGATCCATGGGACGGCGAGACCGTCGTGTGCGTGACCAATCCCCACCATACCAATCCTGGGCAGTCGCATCCTCATCCCTCAGCGGGCGCTTCCAGCCACCCTCGCGCGGCTGATGGCAAGCGGGAGATGGAGATCTGGTTCCGGATCCATGGGGGAGCGGATTCCCGCGATATGTTGGATGCAGGTATGGATGCGGTCCTTGTCATGGACCGCGTCGTTCTCGACTACGCGGCCGGTCTTCCGAATTATATCTCATTGGCCCTGCCCTGGGACCGGGTCTATGTGATTGCCTCCCAAGTGCTGCGGGATAAGAAGGAGGCGCAAGACATCCGCGCGAGTGCGCGTTGCAGGACGACATGGTCCGAGATGGCGCTGCCGGACTTCCTCCGCAAGGAGCTGGCGCGTGAGGTCGTGGAGTCCGTTGCACGACCGGCCTGTTCCTTCTCCTTTGCGGGCCAAGATGTTGGAGATGACTGTGCCGTCGGGCACGGGAGCACCGCGCGGATTCCCGATCAAGAGGAGCATCCGGTTCGTCTGATCGGCGGGGGCGATTCATACGATCTTCTCCCGCCGCGCATGCTATATCCCGCAGGGGATGAGGATGCGCGCCGGATCGCCGGGCGCTTCGTCTATCTGAGTTCGCTCAATCAGATATCTCCCGAGTCCCCTGTGGCTGTTGAGATTTCACCGCTCCTACGCCTGCTCTTTGGCGAAGACCGGCAAACTGGTCCTGTTACGGATGGCGTGGCACCGGAGATGTTGCGGGAGTCATTAGAGCATAAAGACAATGTCGTCTGCATCGTGCCGCTCAGGCCATCACTTCTCGACAACTATCCAGAGAGGGAGATTGTCCGCGGATCCATACCATTGATTGCTACTCGTCCGCACCTTGTGTGCCGGAGAGAGCTGGCAGGCGTACGCATGGATTGGGATGGAACCCTACTGTTTGATGAGTCCGGATGGAGAACGTCGTCCACTGCGCCGTCCGGCCAGCCTGCCGCGCAAGCGGCCACGCCATGACGCTCCGAGGACGCATTCTGCTTGCATCCGCCTTTCTGGTCGTGTTGCCGCTAATCCTGATGGCAGCACTCATACGCACGGAGATGTCCAAGCGTCTTTCCGATCAGTACGAAGCCCGTGTTGATACACTTTTAGAACTCATCCAGGAAGACTTTGTGCTACACAATCGAATGATTCACGAGCGGCTGGTTGCCTTGAAGAGGGAGTTGAGCAATGACAACCGCTTTCGAGCCGCTGTTGTACAAAACCTGATTGACGAGCGGCGATTCCTGCGCGGCTACGCGAAAACACGTATGGATCTCCAGGGGCTTTCGATGATCCAGATCCAGGATAGGAGTGGGGCAATCCTGAGTTCGGGGCATTTCCCAGGTGAAATGGATCGCGTCGAACCCTGGTTGCCCAAGCTCCTGGCTTCATCTCCCGCGAGGGGCACATTGGCATGGGCGCGGTTGCCGAATGGAACCTCCTTCCTCGCGCTGGCAGCCGTGGATTCCCTGAAGTTGGGAGGAAGGACGTTCAGCCTTGTGGGCGGGGTGGCGATTGATCATAAATTCCTCGCACGATTGGTTCAGGGCACGGACCTGGCGATCTCCCTCATCTATCCGGGTGATGCTCCACCGGCCGATGGGATCGTTGGCATGACCCTCGCCATGCCGGCTGAGGGGGATGCAAGGCTGAAACCGAACCGTGCTGGCGTGTTCTCCTCCGATTCGGTCATGGCGTCGATTCTCGCAGGGGGGATCAGATTCATCCAGGATGAGATGATCGTCCCGGTTTCTCGGCGTGGTCATTTCTGCCGGCAGCTCTCGATCCCCTTCATCCTTGCCGGGCCAAGTGAAGGCCACCTCGAAGCCGCCACTCTGCTTGTGACCTCCCCGCGCGAACCGCTCAATCGACTTCGTCGGGATCTTGATCTGTGGCTTGCCATTGTGCTGCTTGCCAGCGCTGGAGGCAGTCTGATGCTGGCGGCCTGGCTCTCGGCTAGAATCACGCGTCCTCTTGGAAGACTCACTGAGAAAACGGCGGAGCTTGACCTAGATAATCTTAATGTGAGCTTTGGAGAAAGCTGCCGCCGGGACGAGGTCGGCATCCTGGCTCGCTTCTTGGATCGCATGACTGTGCGGCTCAGGGCGAGCGCGGAGCGAGTGCGGGAGGTCGAGCGGCAGGCGACACTGGGCGAGGTGGCGCGTCAGGTCAACCACGACATAAAGAACGGCTTGGTTCCCATCCGTAACGTCCTTCGTCACCTGACGCAGGTCTCGCAGGAGAACGCCCCGCAGCTGGCAGGCGTTTTCCAGGAACGCAAGGCGGTTCTGGAATCCAGCATCAGCTACCTTGAGGCTCTAGCTGCCAACTACGCCAAGTTGTCCCATCTTCCAGCCCGGGAGCCCTGTGACCTGAATGAAATCGTTCACGAAGTGGCATTGGCGATGAGCAGCCGCGCCGGAATCATCATTGAAGAGGATTTGGGGGCAGACCTCGCGTTAGTCTTGGCGGAGAAGACCGCGCTGCGGCGCATCGTGGAGAACCTTGTCCGCAATGCCTGCGAGAGCTTCGGTGAAAAGGATGGGGAGATTGCGGTTCACACGCTGGATGCCTCGAACGAGAGAGGCATTCCGGGCGTGCGACTGGCAGTGAGTGACACGGGTCCCGGGATTCCCAAGGAGACGCTGGCGAGGATCTTCGATGACTTCTACACGACCAAGAAAACCGGTGCAGGGCTGGGCCTGAGCATTGTCCGCAGACTTGCCTCCGATTTCGGAGGCACGGTGCGTGCTAGAAGCGAGCTTGGCAAGGGAACATGCTTCACGGTCTGGTTCCCCGCGGCGCAGGCGTGATCACGAACAGGAACTCAACCCATGAATCGTGTATTGATTGTTGATGACATCCCGGCGATGCATGAGCAGTACGCCTATGACCTCAGGCGGCTGGGGAAGTACGAGACGCTTACGGCGTGCAGTGGTTCCCAGGCGTTGGAGATCGTAGAGCATGAGCAACTTGACTGCATGATCCTGGACCTCGAAATGCCCGGCATGGATGGGTTCGAGGTTCTTGACGCTCTCGCAAAGCGGGGGTTGGATCTTCCGGTTATCGTCTACACAGCAACCGGTAACTACAAGCGCTGCGTCCGGGCCGTGCAGCTCGGGGCCTATGGCTTCATCGATAAGACGGAATCGATGGAGCGCGTTGTGCGCGAGATCGAGAGTGCCATTGAACGGCGCCGCTTGGCGTCGGAGGTAACGTGGCTTAGGGGCCTTCTGGGCGAAGACAGCCCGATGATCGGCGAAAGCCGTGTCATGCAGGAGCTGCGGGAAACCATCGAGCGCGTCGCGCCCATCCCGAGC
>JAGMDA010000544.1 GCA_023128935.1 Candidatus Eiseniibacteriota bacterium
CTCGTTCTCGTGGTGCGGGAAGATGTTGTCCTCTCCGCCCGTATGGATATCCAGGGTATCCCCGAGGTATTTGCGGGCCATCACGGAGCACTCGAGATGCCAGCCGGGATAGCCCGGCCCCCAGGGGGAATCCCACTTGAGGAGATGGTCGGCATCGACCTTCCACAGACGGAAATCCCCCGGGTTCCGCTTGTCCGCCAGCATTTCATCCGTGATCCGGCCGCCCGCGCCGCTTTGGAGATCCTCTAGGCGCTTGCGCGAGAGCTTGCCGTACTCGGGGAACTTGGAGATGTCATAGAGGATTGTATCGCCCGATTGATAGGCGTGGCCGGTCTCGAGGAGCGCCTTGACCAGATCCACCATCTCGGTGATGTGTTGGCTCGCACGGGGATAGTGGGTCGCACGCCTGATCGCCAACGCGTCAAGGTCCGCAAAGAAGGCCTGCTCATAGAACCGGGCGACCTCAAAGGGATCCCTGCCCTCCTTCCTGGCAGCCGCCTCCATTTTGTCTTCCCCTGCGTCCGCGTCGTCGATAGTCATGTGGCCCACATCGGTGATGTTCATGACCTGCAGCACCTCGAATCCGTGGAAATCGAAGAGCCGCCTGAGGAGATCGGCCATCATGAAGGACCGGAAATTGCCGACATGAGCATACCCGTAGACCGTTGGTCCGCAGTGGTACATCCGGACCACACCCTCGTGCAGCGGTGTGAACTCCTCGAGCCGGCCTGACATGGTGTTCGTAAACCGGATGGCCACCTCCTGGCCTCCTTTCCTTTTAGATGCTCCTGTTAGATGCTCCTGTTAGATGCTCCGGCACCACTAGCTTTCAGATGCTCCGGCACCACTAGCTTTGCCCTAGCCTTCGGCTGGGAGTGGCGCGATTTCCAAGACCGCCTATACTAGCCATACTCAAGTGCGGAATCCAACCTCTGGGAGGCCGATCCCAAGGCGATACAGGGGATCCATGCTTGACGCCCGTGCAGGGGATGGGGTTTGATTGCAGGGCTAGATGGGAACCGTGCGTCCAGTACGGGCTGTTTCCTCTAAGGAGGATTGAAGACGATGCGCAGAAGCTTTAGACGCAGGCCGCTTCTACTCGGCGTAGCCCTGGCCCTTCTCCCGGTTGCCCTGGCGTCACTGCAGGGCTGTTTCGATGATGACGACGGGCCAACCCGGCCGCCGGACACAGCGGTTCCCGCCTCGACCAAGCTGGTCATCACCGACGTGACGGAATCCTCTGTTGCTTTCCAATGGCGGGCTCCGGGGGATGACGGCACAGCAGGAACGGCCGCAAGCTACGACCTGCGCTATGCCACGTCCTCGTTCGATGAGGCCACCTGGTCCAGTGCCACACCGGCATCCGGATTGCCGGCTCCGTCACCGTCTCCAGCAGTAGAGCGCTTCACGGTCCAAGGCCTTGAACCGGGAACCACCTATTTCTTCGCCATCCGGTCCCATGACGATGCCTCCAACTGGTCGCCGATTTCCAACCTCATCATCATAACGCTGCCCCTCGAAGCGCAATGCCCGGTGCTGTGGAATGGACACCTGCTGCTATCCGAGGGGACAGTCACAACCGCGTTTGTCTATCGAGTCTGGTGGAGGACAGAAGAGGAGGAAGAGCCGGCTGACCTGGCCCCCAGCGTAGTAATCGCGGACAGCACCTTTTCCATGACGCATGTCGACGGGACCTTCCCCGGCGATGTGCTCTACGAATACGACACCCTACTTGAACCGGGAACTTACGATTATTACTTCACCATGGCCGACTCCGCCGGGCGCGCCTCACGGCTTCCCAGCACAGGCACCTGGAGCGGGCCGACGGTCGAGACGAGCACCACCTTCGAAGGGGACGTGATAGACGTGCCCGCCGGGACATTCATAATGGGCAACGCTGATCCCGCCTCCGATTGCATAGAGCGGCCTCAACACGAGGTCACGCTGACCCATCCTTTCCAGATCGACCGCTATGAGGTGACTAACACCCAGGTTTGCGACTTCTTCAACCAAGCCTATGAACAGGGTCAAATCACTATTATATGCGATACGCTGGTGACGACCTCCCGAGGGGACATACTGCTCCGCGTGGCGCCACGGGGCGCAGATGCCTCCCACGGGATCCAGTTCACCACGGCAACGGGTTTCACGCCGATGCCGTTCCGCGATCACTGGCCCGTCACCCACATCACATGGTTCGGCGCCGCTTTCTACTGCAACCTCAGGAACGAAGCTGAAGGTCTGGCTGCCAGCTACGCCACTGGAACCTGGGCCACGCTTCCCCAAGCCCATAATCCCTATGCGTGCGAGGGATGGAGGCTGCCCACCGAAGCCGAGTGGGAGTACGTCGCCCGCTATGACGATGGGCGGACCTACCCCACCGGGAACACCACCCCACAGCCGGGCGTAGAGGGCAATTTTGCCTGGACCATCGGCCACCCGACTCCTGTGGGTCAGTATTCGGAGGGTTCGAGCGCCCTCGGCCTTCTGGATCTGACCGGCAATGTCTACGAATGGTGCAACGACCGCAAGGCGCCCTACTCCGAAGGCCCTCAGACGGACCCAACGGGATCCCTGGATAGGCCCTACCGAGTAGTGCGCGGCGGTTCCTGGGGAAGCTCCACAGACGAACTGCGCTGCGCGTTCCGGTTCTCGGTCCGTCCGAATAACGCCTACGATGGCCTTGGATTCCGGTGCGTGCGCAGCATGTAGCTAATCTCTGCAAATTCCGGCTCTACCTTCCCGCCAGAAAAGGGAATGTCCCTTCCCTATCTCTTCTGCACAAGGCCGGGCGGGCTGCAGCGGCGGCCGAATGCCACCGTATTTATGGACCGGAGCCCTAAGGCCCGCGGGAATTGCTTGCTTCCGGCCCCGCTTGCCAGAGGGGTCCCGGGAGTGATTTCTGCTTGACGGGAAATCGGGAAGGTCTGAGAATCCGTCGGCGATTGAGGAGGGGTGGGCAGTGAGGTGTATCGGGCTGATCTGATGGCTCGGGCAATCGCGCAAGACCAAGCTTGGCGTCGACGACGCCGGGGTTATCTCTTGCGGCGAGAACCCTGACGGGGTCCAGTCCAGCGCGATCCACTCGACATAGGCTACAGCATGGGGTGTCAGGGAAGGTGCCTCAAGGGTTTCCTTCCCGATGGTTTGGGGCGGTCCCCCGGAATGGCCCGCGCGCAATAAGGTGAAGCAGCGGGGATCGTGGGACTTGAACTTGAGGAGAGGAAACAATGAAGAAGATCCTCTTGGTGGTTTTGGCAGTGGTGTTCGCGGCTTCAAGCTCTGCGTGGGCAGGCGACGTGACCGTAGCGGGGTACATGGCCCCCAATCTCAAAATGATCGATAAGGGCGAGGACAACGCTAGCAACCTCGGTTTTGGAATGGCCTTCAACCGGTTCCTTTTCAAGGGTGAGATGGATGGCGGGGCAGTCGTCAAGAAAGTTGCCTGGAGAGTAGAGTCCGACATCAGTATGAGCGGCACTCACAAGCTCCAGTGGGCCTATGTCCAGCCGAAGTTCAGCGATGTATTCTCGCTGAGGCTCGGACACGTCAAGGAGCCCTTCAGCCGTGAGATCCTGCACTCCACGCCCAAGCTCCTGACGGTCGACCGCCACTTCAGTGGCAAGCTTTCCGCCTTGGGATACGGCGGATTCAACTACGGATTGGAAGCTCACGTGAAGACCGAGATGTTCAAGCTGCAGGCGGGCGCCTATGACGGCAACGGCGCGCAGTCAAAGGTTGGCTATCAGGATCCCTGCATCGATTTCGGTCTCCGCGGCATTCTGACCCCGTCTGTGGAGGGTTTGGAGATCGGTGCCAACGTGATGATGGTCAGCCTGCCGAATGGAGGCCATGGTGACGGCGGAACCTATGCGGATTCCGACGCCAATGAACTTCTCACCAATAGTGCTATGGCGTTTGGGTGCGACCTAGACTACCAGAAGGCCTTTGGGGAGATGAGCCTGTGGGCTCAGGCCGAGTTCGAGACTGGCGACAACTGGACCCAGCAGGATGGCACGGACCCCTGGGACGAAGCCGAGTTCTTCTCCTTCCAGTACTTATATGCCAAGGCCCTCTTCATGGTAAGCAAGGACTTCGGCCTCCACCTCGGCTTCAGCCAGTATGATCCGAACACCGATGGGGATGCCGAGGGTGACTCCGAGACGCTCATCACGCCCGGGGTCGTCTACAAGTGGTGCAAGAACATGCGGACACAGGCTGAGGTCCAGCTGCACACTTATGAGGGCATCGATGAGGACGTCGACTACACGCACTTCGTCCTCCAGACCATTTTCATCTGGCCCTAGACCCAGGCCGGGCGGCGCATACAGCCGCTCCGTCTGTTGAAAGACAAGAGGCTCCTCGACCAGCCGGCGTGGCCCGGTGGCGAGGAGCCTCTCTTTGTCTATCCCTAAAGGTTACCGAGGAGCCGAGCCCGCGTCCGCATAGGGCCCGAAGCGAATCCGCAGCGCATGCCACCCTCCAGGGGCATGCGCAAGTTGAGCGCCGGGCCCTATGCGGACCCGGACTCGGCGGAGCCTGCTGAGAGACGCTCGGGCCGCCATGGAACAACCTTTGTTAACCCCTCTCTCACTTGTCAATCGCCACTTCCTTGTACCCCCTGTTGATTGAATTGGGAACTCCAGACAGCGGATGCGGCGGTCGGTTGTTCTATAGGGTTTAGAGAAAGGCCCGGCCCCAGAACTCGAGGGCCAGAAGCGTATAGAGCCTCCGGTTGTGATCCCGCCTGCCGGAGCGGTGTTCCTCGAAGATCCTCTTCAGCACCTCAACGTGCATGATAGACGGCAGGAAGGACTCATTCCCCCAGAGCCAATCCGGGAGCCTGGGCACCCAAAGCGTCCGGAACCAGTGGTCGACCGGCGTGTCGAACCCGAGCTTGGGCCGTGATAGCAGCCTGCGCGGGACAATGCGTCCGAGGGCTGCCCGGTGCAGACGCTTGGGACGGCGATGGGCCACGCGGAAGGATCGGGGGATCGACTCAACCAGCCGCATGAGGTCGCGATCGAGATAGGGAACGCGAACCTCCAGACCGTGGGCCATGGAGAGCTTGTCGCCGTAGAGGAGCAGGTCATCTGGCAGCCACATACGGCTGTCCACATAGAGCATTTGCGCCACGGGATCCAGGTGATCCACCGGATCCCGCCACAGGGCGATCCGCTCCGCAGCGCGCGCGGGCGATCCCCGCCACGGCGACCGGATCAACGACTCCAGTAGGGGCGCGGGGAAATGGCGATAGGTTTCCAGGAGGAGCCGGCCTGGATCGCTCTGCCCCAGGATGGAGAGACCGCGGCGCAGCCGTTCGCTCCGGCCGGGCGCAAGACTGGAAAGGAAGCGCCCTGCAGCGGCCGGAAAGATGCGCCCTACCGCAGCAGCCAGGATTGCGCCCTGGTACCTGGCGTAGCCCCCATGAGGCTCATCAGCTCCCTGGCCCGCCAACACGACCTTGTGGGAGCGCGCGGCGCGGCGCGCTAAGAACCAGTAGGGCACCGCCGAGGCGCTGCCAATCGGCTCCTCCATCGCCCGCACGACTTCCGGAAGCGCCTCAGAGAAGGCATCGGGGCTCAGAATCTCAGCCTCGTTGGCAAGTCCGAATGTCGCTGCACTCTCCCGGGCGGCCGCGCGCTCATCGAAGGCATGGGGGCCCGCAGCCGTCTCCTCAAATCCAACCGTGTAGGTCGAGAACTCAGGTGTCTCTTGGACCATCAGGGCGGCAAGGCCGGTCGAATCAGCCCCGCCACTGAGAAACAAGCCGACAGGGACATCGCTCAGGAGTTGCCTTTTTACGGCGCGCCCGAGTTCGCCAGCGTAGATGCCAACCCATTCCTCGAAGGCTTGCTGCGGCACCTTCTGAGGAACTTCGCAGTCGAAGCGACGCACGCAGACTCGATCACCCTCGATTTCTATGAGGTGTCCAGGCGGTAGCTTATAAATTCCCTTCAGAAGCGTTCCGGGAGAGGGGCTGTAGCGCAGCGTCAGAAGGACACCCAACTCGTCCGGGTCGAGTTCGGCGCGGATCGACGGATCGGCCAGGAGGGCGCGGATCTCAGAGGCAAACAGGAGGCGTGTCTCGCTGCGATGGTAGTAGAGCGGTTTGACGCCAAAGGGATCTCTGGCCAGCAACGTCCGGCGTGTAGAGGGCTGATGCCAGGCAAAGGCGAAGATGCCATTGAGGCGGTTGAGAAATGATGAGCCGTGTCGCTCCAGCCCTTCCAATATCACTTCCGTGTCGGAATGCCCTCGGAAGCGCTGGCCCAGGCTGCGAAGCTCCGCGCGGAGCTCGGGGGAGTTGTAGATCTCGCCATTGTGAACCAGCACCGATGCCCCAGAGGTTGAGGTCATCGGCTGTGAGCCGTGTTCCAAATCCAGGATCGAGAGGCGGCGGTGACCCAGCGCAGCATGTTGCCCGGCAAACCGCCCCTCATCATCCGGACCACGGTGGGCCAGTCGGTCCCGCATCTTGCCGAGGAGTTCTTCATCGGGAGGTCCCTGAACGAGGCTGATGATTCCTGCGATTCCGCACATTGATCAGAGGCTCCTGTAGACGCGGAGGTATGCGCTGGCTGTCTCGCGAAGATCATATCCCCGTTCCATGGTCGCCCGAGCAGCCCGTCCCATCGCATGGGCCCGCTGAGGATTCTCCAACAGGCGCTCCAGTGCGCGGACCCAAGCCGCCGTGTCGTCGGGGGGAACCAGGATACCGTTCTCCCCTGGAGAAATCAGCTCCCGGTGGGCCGGGAGATCACTGACAACCGGTACCAGGCCACATGCCATGGCTTCAAGGAGCGCATTCGGCAGCCCCTCGGCTGTGCTGGCGAGAAGGAAAATCCCGCAGGAGCGCAGAACCTCTTCCGGATGGGCGAGCGAGCCACGAAAGATGACCCGTCCCTGCAGCGGACGGGTCTCCGCCAGACGAGAGAGATGCTCCAGGTAAGATGTGTCTTGGACCCCAGCAGGCCCCGGCTTGGATGCGACAGCAGGTTTTAAGGCATCCACTGCCCCTGATCCGCCGGCCGGCACCGACTCGCGGCCTGGTCTCGGCCTGGCGGTGGCCCCTGGCTCACGTTGTGGCTCCAACCCGGCCCCAAGTTTCAACCCCCCCACCAGATGAAGCCGCAGCTCTGGATAATGTGGGCCGAGCGATGAAAGCACCTCCAGCAGAAGATGGACACGCTTACGTTCCACGAGTGTGCCGACGTAGATCCACTCGGAAAGGGAAGCGTGGCCCTGGGGGGCAAAGCGTTCCAGATCAACGCCATTTGGTATGCGGATCACGCGCTGCGGGTCGAACCCGGCACTACGGGCGATCTCCTCCAGCCGCCGGGAGGGACAGATCAGGCGATCGGCCCAGCGCAGGAGCCGAAGGCGCCATCTCCCCCCTGCCTTCCGTCTCAGAAACGCCGGATCATCTTCACCCTCGAGCGTCAGCTTGACGATGGCAGGGAGGCGCCGCAGACGACAGGCAACCAGGGCCGCATAGGCTGCCGGCCCCACCCCCACGATCTTGACCAGATCGGGCGCCGGCCTGAGCCGCATGAGGTAGGGGAAAACCCGCATCCCGAAGTCGCGCGCTGCGCGCCCCGCCGTTGCGGAGCCGAGGCGCCGGATCCGAAGCCCATGATGCGTCTCCGTTGGGGGCAGACCGCATGCGCCGAGCGTTACAACGCTCGTCTCAACGCCGGGGTAGAGTATCCGTGCAATGGCGTGCGCCTGTAACCCGGCCCCGGTGTGCAAGGGCGG
>JAGMDA010000545.1 GCA_023128935.1 Candidatus Eiseniibacteriota bacterium
CCACAGCGTCATTTTACGGTTGCCCTCCTGCCAGGAGGCCGCCTGAAGGAAGATCGTGGCGTCCTGGACCCTGCCGCAGATGTGATCCGCTGACGCATTTTATCAGACCTGATAAGCTTTCGGTCCGCGCTGGGGAGGGAAGCGCTGGCGATCTTGGACTGTTGAGCCAATCCCGGATTGACGGTCGGGAGACCCGCCAGCTTGTCCTTTCGCCTCTTGATATCGAGTTCCGCGAAAGCATCGGCGAGTCGATCCAGTGAGCCACACAGAATGGCCACGTAGTCCGGTCTGTTCAGGTTACAGGCCAAGGCTGCCTCGGGTGGCAGGTGTTCGAAGTCCTGGGTGAGGATCTTGCGGCCACTCCGCCGTCGTTCGCCGTGTTTCATGCCGTGAAAGAAGCTCTCAAGAATGTTGTTTGTGCGATCCACGAGCCGAATGCCTCCTCCGGCCTCGGCAGGTAGATGTATGGCATGACCCCACAAGGATTCGTGATGGGTCTCGAGATGTTGCATGATCAGGTCTATGGCACAGCGAGTGTCCTGAGCGGGTCCGCGATTTGGTCGTCGGCTCTCCAGGGAGATGTAAAGTTGTTCGACGGATTGCTGGATGTCGCGCAACTCTTCCATGGCCTGCGCCAAAGGCTGTACCGACGAATTGCTGTGCGTGGTTTGGCCACGGTCGGATTCCTTCGGAACCAGTCGCAGCGCCTCTCTCAACTCGTCGAACAGCTTACTCCGAGACCTCAATCGTTTGGCCACCTGGGCGAAAGGGACGTCGACCACCACTGGGTAGAGAATGTTCTGGAGGCGTTGGAGGGTTTTGTAAACTCGCCTGTCTTCGGGGGACTTGCGCAGGTACTCGGTAATGGCCCCGTGCGCCGACACGCACCTGTCGAACAGGTCAAGAAAGGGCCGATCAAACGGAAAGTCCTGACCGGTGCTGTCCGCCTTGTAATCCAGTACCCACTGGGCGATGGCTCGCACCGTGGCGATGCCGTCTTGTCCACCGGATATCGTGTGACCGTTTTCGTCGTCATCCTGCCAGGCCTTCAGTCCATCGCGTGCTTCTTCGATTTCCTCACCGAGTTTGAGACCGAGATCACGGGCCAGGGCCCGGAGTCCCGGGCGAACCTTGAAGTGCCGAAACAACTCGCGCAGCTTTCCATGTTCGGAGTCGAGTAAATCTTTGCCGATGTCTTTCAAAAAGTGGAGGTGACATGCGAGCACCGGGATTTCCTGGTCCAACTCCTCCACCAGTTCATCGGCGGCCTTGGTCACAGCGCGGCCGAGGTCTCGCATCACGGCACACGGCGTACCGAACTGTCGAGCGACTGTTTGCAGTTTTGGAGTGATTACATCGGATCGTTCGGTGGGCAGTTTCCAGGCCCCCAAAACCCAACGGCGCCAACCGGCCAGGGCAACAAACAGTGTGCCTCGTCCGTCTTCGCCGGTGGCATCGATGTGTAGCGGCCATCCGCCATCGGACTCCAGCGCGCTTCGGAATTCCTTGCTTCGCGACTCATGGAGAGTCCTCAAATAGCAGAGAAAGAGCTTCGTCAGTTCGCTGACCTCGCCGGAGGACAACGGGACACCATGCTTATCGAGCAGGGCGAAGCGGATCTGCTCTCGCTGACGGTGATGAATGAAGCGCTGGAGCCCCACGAAGACCATCACGTCGTAGCCCACGACTCTGTTGGGCATAATGCGCCTGGCCAAGGATTCTGCTCGCTGTGTGACCAGGGCGCCGGAAGGGTGATAGCACTTTGCGACACACTCCCAAACGGTTTCGATCACCTCGAACGTTCCGTGCTCGATGGTTCTGCCGCCGTGCGGGAAGGTCTTCTGAACTCGCATCGAACCGCCGCAGATGACGCAAGGCCCTGGCTGCTCTTTTGCGGAGACGAGCACCCCGGAGATGCTGAGAACCTTTTGCTCGCAGCGATATTGCAGGGTGCGTACATGCTCTCTCAGCGCCGCGAGGGTGCCGATGGTGGCTCCGCCGTTTTTTTTTTCGCCTGGAGCCCATACTGCGAGAAAATATTTTCCACCTGCTTGGCGGTAATGGTCATACCCTGTGCGACGAGACGCGCAGACACCGCGGCGGGAGGGAACAGTGCCTCTCCTGCTTGCAGGGCTTCGACCAAGACCGCTATGGTCGCTTCAGTAGATGGATACTCCGGCGGTTTGGAGTAACTGCGAATCTTCTCTATTCGTCGTTCGATCTGATCGCCCGCTCTATCTGGCTGAGCGCTGGTGTACAGGTGGAGACCTTCCAGTCTCTTTCGGCCGAGATGTTGTTTTTCGAACAGGGAATGCAGGGTATTGTGCAGCGTGTTTGCTACCCGCAGTCTCAGCACATTCAAAAGCTCTCTTGGGGTCATACCCGCATCCGAGGTTTGGACCATTTCGACAACGGTGGTCCTCAGCGTGCCTGCGCGTGAGAATCCAACGCATTTATGGAACCACAGCCCCCACGGATCGAACTTCGGTATTTCTGGCAGTGTGTAGTAGCGACCCGCATCGGTGTAGCTTGTCATGTAACCTATGTCCTTGAGTCTGCGAAAGACGCTCATGCGTGAGTGGGTGTCCAGGATCTGAAACAAGTCGTCGATATCCACGATAGATTTTCTCCGGAATATTTTGCGTAGAGCTTTTCTGGATGCTTCGGGTGGTAACATTGGCACCTCGTGGTACAATTATTTGCGCTGCCCCACAAATTACTAATAACTGTAACACGCAGGCACCAACTTGTCAAGAACACTCTCATTGAAAATCAATGAGTTAGCAAAATGTCGTTCGGGACTTGAAGCGTATTTTAGGTACAATTGTTATTCATGTCACTTGAAAAATGAATGGATTTCAGATACTTACAGAATCCAACCGTATTCTGACGCTGTGGG
>JAGMDA010000546.1 GCA_023128935.1 Candidatus Eiseniibacteriota bacterium
ATGATGTTTCTGGCCGGCGCCTTCACACACTGGCGGATGGGATCGAATGCGCCGGATCCCACATGCGCTCCTGGCGGATGTGGGACGCCTCTCGAGGGCCGCTCGGGCCGGGAGTCTACTTCCTGCGCCTTGAGGCCGCTGGCAGCGTAAGCACGCGCAAGGCAACCGTAGTCAGATAGAATTATGGCTCTTCGGCAGAATCCGCGGGTCGGAGAGGGCCACACCGGACCACAGTTTGTGGGATCGCCGAGCGATATCTATCGCCAGACAGCACGGCCCGGTGCTCGCCAGCACGATCGCGGCCCGGCTGTATGCGCGTGGTGACCCAGCTGTGTGGCCGTGGTCGCCCGGCTGTATGGGAGTGGTGACCTAGCTGGACGGGCCTGGTGGTCCCTCTGGGCCTGACCGGTAACCCGTTGTCACGGGCCGATCCTGTAACTGCCTGTTCTGCACCTCCTTACAACTGTGCCCCGGGGCACAGTTGTAACTACTTGCGCGGTCATGGGTTACAGATGTGGCCCGTGACAGGGGATGGATGGGAGCGAGCTAAGGGTTGAAAGCGCATTCGTCAATGTTTCGGATGGAAGATCTTTAATGGTTCAGATGGAAGATCTCTTGCTACCTCCTTCCTGGTTTGGGGGGTAGCTAGGCATCGTGTCACCTCGAGATCAGCCTCGATCAACTTCCCGCCAGAGTTGGAGCGACGGTTGCACCCTCCATCCGCAGCGATTCCGCAATTGCCCCGTAGGACTCCCGCTGCGTCTGCGTTGTCCGGATGCGTGCCTGCGGCTACAATGCGAATGTGGGCTTTCATGAATGCTCCGGACCGCACCTGCGCACCGAGGTGAGGGGTACGCACAATCCGATGGATGTCGCAACGCAACTCAGGTTCCTGAAGGGGGCCGGGCCGGCGAGAGCCGCTCGGCTGGCCAAGCTCGGAATCGAGACGCTCGGGGATCTGCTTGAGCACTACCCCCGCGCCTATCTCGACCGAACCCATCTCACGCCCCTCGCCAGACTGGTGCCCGGCGGCGAAGCCACATCAGTAGGAGTAGTCCGGTCGGTCTCGCTGCGCAGGACCCGGGGCGGCATGCGAAACGTTCATGCGATCCTCGAAGATGAGAGCGGGCTGGTTGAGTGCGTCTGGTTCAACCAACCCTACTTGGAGAGAGTGCTCAAACGAGGCCGCAGGATCCTCGTTTCAGGGCCCGTGGAGCTCTTCCGGCGCCTGCAGTTCAAGAATCCGGAGTTTGAGATTCTGGAGCCTGAGGGGACGGCCAACGGGCGCCATACCGGAGGACAAGAATGCACGGACCAGCCGGTGGAGGCACTAGAGCAGTCTGGAGACGCCGCAGCGCCCGGGATCGTGCCAGTCTACCCCCTCACAGCGGGGGTTTCACAGAAGGTCATGCGCAAGCTCGTGGGATCGGCCCTGGATGCTCTCATGCCGCTTCTGCACGAGTTCATGCCCGCATCTATCCTCTCGCGCCGCATCCTGATCCCCTGGGCGGATGCCCATCGCGAGATCCACAACCCCAGCTCCCGTGAGAATATGGAGACGGCGCGCAGGCGGATCGCTTTTCAGGAGCTCTTCGATCTCCAGCTATTGCTTGCCATCAGCCGCAGAATGCACAAGCGGCCGCAGACCGCCCCACCGCTGCGCTGTGAAGGCAACCTTGTACAACACTTACTGGAGGATCTGCCATTCGAGTTGACAGCCGCTCAGCGGCGAGTGATCGAGCAGATCCGCCAGGATATCTCCCGCGACTGCCCCATGCACCGTCTGCTCGAGGGCGATGTCGGGAGCGGTAAGACCCTGGTGGCCCTGGCAGGCGCGCTGTTGGCAGTGGAGGCTGGATTCCAGGTAGCGTTGATGGCGCCCACGGAGATCCTTGTCTCCCAGCATGGGCGCACATTCGAGCGCCTCTGCGAACCCCTAGGTGTGAGGGTGGCCACATTCACAGGCGGGCTGCCTGCGTCCCGGGCGAGAGAGCTGCGCAGCGCGCTTGAGGATGGGAGCATCGCCATCGCACTGGGCACGCACGCGCTCATCCAGGAATCAATTGCCTTCCACCGGCTCGGGCTCGTGATCGTCGATGAGCAGCATCGCTTCGGTGTGACGCAACGGGCGCGCCTGCAGGGCAAGGGGCGCACGCCTCACACGTTGGTCATGTCTGCCACTCCGATCCCGCGGACACTGGCCCTGACACTGTTTGGAGATCTCGATCTCTCGGTTCTGGATGAGAAACCACCGGGCTTCATCTCGCCGAAGACGCACCTGGTTCCCGAGGAGCGCTATGAGGAGATGCTGAGCTACATTAGTGGCGAACTAGCGGGTGGGGCGCAGGTCTACTTCGTCTGTCCCCTGATTGAGGCTTCGGAAGCCTTGGACTTGAGGGCAGCCACTGATCTCTACGCGCGTCTCATCGCACACGCTGCATTGAGGCAACACCGGGGTGCACTGCTGCACGGGCGGATGAAGCAGGAGGAGAAAGACCAGGTCATGAACGCCTTTGTGGCGGGGGAGGTGGGGTTCCTGGTCTCGACTACTGTAATTGAGGTCGGCGTGGATGTGGCGAATGCAAGCCTTATGGTGATCGAACACCCCGAGCGTTTCGGCCTCAGTCAGCTCCACCAGCTGCGGGGACGGGTGGGGCGAGGGCGCCAACCGGCACACCTGTTCCTGGTCGGCCGGTCAGGGATCGGGGAGGAGGCCATGCGGAGGATCGAGATCCTGATGCGCGAGAGTGATGGGTTCCGCATCGCCGAGGAGGATCTTCGCCAACGGGGTCCGGGGGATTTCTTTGGCGTGCGCCAAAGCGGCCTGCCGCCCCTGAAGCTGGCCAATCCCATTGCGGATCCGCAGCTCCTTGAGGAGGCGCGCGAGGAAGCCTTCCATCTGGTGGATGACCTGGACCGTTCCGAACTGGTGGGGACCGCCCTGTGGCGTAGACTTGAAGCGCGTTTCGGTGAGAGAATCGCCTTGTACGAAGTCGGCTAATCCCGGCACTTCTCACCAGGGCGCGCCCCGCAGGGCGGGAGAGGAGTTGCGCAGGGCGGGAGAGGATCTGCGCAGGGCGGAGGAAAACCGATGTCCTCATCACCGAGTGAAATGGCAGGCGCACAGGGGAGCGCGGGTCCGACGATCAATCTTCGTTGCCATCAGTGCGCTTTGCAGACAGAGGTTCCGCTCGAGCATATTCCCCGCTACGGCGCGCGGGTCCGCTGCCCGGAATGCGGCACCCTGCAGCTCCTGGCCGGAGCACCCGCTGTGTCAGAGGGACTGAAGGCCCCGGCTCCAAGTGCCGAAGTGATCACTAAGGCCCAGAGCCCGCCGGATCGTGCGATCGAAGTGCTACCCGATCCGGCTGCGGCGCGCGAGGAAGCCAAACAGATCCTGCTTCTCTGGCTTCAGGAACTCCATCGGGGACGCGATGGGCCGCTGTCGGAATCGGCCCTGTTCCAGGAGCATGGCGATGAGCTGGCGCATCTCTTCACACTGTGGAAGTCCTCTTTCCCCGGCGAGCAGGCCACGGAAATCTTCCGCGAGCAGTTATTCCGAGCCCTCGCGGGAACCGCAGCAGACCCACCGCTCCGCGGATCATAGAACGGGATGAAAGCGGTGGGGTTTCTTGGGCGCCGTTGGAGGCATTTGAGGGCCCCGCAAGATAGGGAGGCGCCCGAATCGCGGGCGCTGCAGCATCTGTCCGTGTTTGCATTTGGCGACATCGCCCTTGGTCACAGGGGCGTGTTCGACAAGCGAGGTATCCTCAGCATTGCGGCCCTGCGGGAGATCCTGCGCCGCGTGACCGAGCATGCTGAGGTTGTCACCTTGCCGGGAAGCTCACCCCAGAGGGTAGTTGCGGGTGGGAGCGAGGCGGCGCGCAGGCGTGTTGCCCTGGCTTTTGTAGGTGGCCACAGCGCTCATGCTCGTTATGTAGCACCTCTGCTGGATATGCTGGGATTGACAGGACACCTGTTCGTGCCGGTGGAGCGCATCGGGCTGCCGGGGCAGATGAGCTTATTGGACCTCGAGAGTCTACGGCAGATTCCTGGGGTCCGCATCGGGTTGGATCTCTCGCGGGAAGTTCCGCACACCAGTCACCGGCTGGCGCAGCGCCTCCGGCAAGCCTCGCAGACATTGAGCGCACGTGTTGGGCATCGACCTCAGTTCGTCTGGGTGCGCACTGTGGACCCTGCCCTGCCTCTGGCTTTCCTCCTTGGGCAGCACCAGTACGCAGGGGCGATCGCCCGCGACCTGCATACACACTACCGTAATAGAGGGCGGTGGATGCTGGCCGCTTCAGAGCCCTCCTGGTGCCTCCGCTTGGGGCTACCCTGCTTGTAGCCAGAAGTGTCGCATTCGCGGTCCAGGCCTTGGGTCAAGCCAGATCGAGAAACGCGTTCACGGGGCATCTGTTGGCCGCGAGATCTGGACCAAACGGCCTACTCTGTTGCCGGTGGAGAAAAACCGCGCATAGTTGGTGAAGAACTGTCGGATCCGGATTCCTGGAGGGGGCCCGTACTGCCTGGGTGGCAGCCTGGGACGGCCCGTCACAGGATTCTTACGCCCCTGTGCGGTCCTGAGACACCCTCCGGACGCTCAGGGAATCAATCGCGGAACGCGAAATTGGACCAAAGCACAAGATCTCGTGTCTGCCCCTCTCTCCAAGCACAAGAGAACTTATCACCAGATTCACGCGGAAAGAGAAACCCATCGACAACACTCTTTGGACAGCTGCGTGGGTGTAGTGGCACAGCTTTGGGCCTGATGGTCCCCCTGGGCCTGACCAGCAGCTCGTTGTCACGGGCCAATCCGGTAACTGCTTGTTCTGCAGCTCCTTGCGCCTGTGCCCCGGGGCACAGGTGTAACTGCATGCGCAATCATGGGTTACAGATCTGACCTATGTCAGAAGGTAAGCGTTCGGACGAATCGGGAGGTCGGTGGGATTGCATCATCCCGGTAGCGCACGTGCCGGGTCTCAGTCGGGAAGGTCGTGGCCGTCAACTTAGAGCATAGGCGCGCCCACCAGGCCCCGATGACTTGCCTCACAGTGATGCATTGATGTGGGAGATCCTATGGCTCTTTCCGTCTCTTCCTATACGTTCCATGAGGCGAAAGCCCGGATTCGTGGCATCGTGGTGCCCTCAGGCCGTTAGGGCGCGCGCCCTTAGCGTCGGTGGCCCCAGCACTGGAGGTCCCTGCAATGAAACACCTTCCGTACTGGATCTTCGTTCTTCTGATCCTGCTGCCGGCGTGCAGCGACGACAACGGCGCGAAACCGGCTCCGGACGCCACACCCCCGGCCAGGGTGCAAGACCTGACATTCCAAGACAGCACGGGCCATACGGTCACTCTGAGCTGGACGGCTCCGGGAGACGACGGTATGGACGGCCGGGCGGCTCAGTACGACATCCGCTACTCGATGAGCCTTCTGTCTGAGGCGGG
>JAGMDA010000547.1 GCA_023128935.1 Candidatus Eiseniibacteriota bacterium
GCCATGAGATCGTGTCCCTGGAGGCATTGTCGTGTAACTTCCCGAATTTTCATCGCCGTCGCCGTAGACGTAAACGTTGCCGTTGCCGATGAAAACACAAGCAAATTCCGGCGACGTCAACGGCAACGTCAACGACTTTGTCCAGGGCCCTGGGCCCAGAGAAGCGATCACGTGTCGATGGACATCCTGCTGCTCAGTGGCCACTCATAAATTAATCCCGCGTTTCGACGGGGCAGATTGTGTAGTTCCACTTCGGAAGTGAGTTGTCCTTTGTGATGCAGATTTGCTTCATCTCGTCGTCTGCGATCTTGATGCCTTTCTGGTATTGTTTTCGCACCAGATGTGATCGAACGCGAAGACCTGTGGATGTTTTCGTGGTGCGGATATATTTGAGGATGGTTTCGTAAGAGTCGAGCGGTCTACCTGCCCAATTCTTGGTGATCTCGCTGAATAAACGGTGCTCGATTAAGTTCCACTTCGATGTCCCCGGGGGATAATGAGCCACGGTGACTGTCAAATTGTGGCGATTGCACAGAGAGCACTGCAGATAGTGTTTCCAGGCCCGTCGGTTTGAGCCATTGCTTCCGCCGCCATCGGCGAGAATAAGAAGCTCCTGGGCTTCGGGATATCGTTTAGCGCCTTCCTGCCGCCACCACTTCTCGATGGAATCCACAGCGAACTCAGACGTGTCCGAAGAAGTGCCCACGTATACCGTGCCGCAATTGGCCTGCGTATCGTAAATGCCGTAGGGGATCCCAATGCCGCTGGCGAGAGAGCGGTAATCGTGGTCGTTGACCTCCACGGCCTTCTTCTCCCACGATTTCCCCGGGTTCTTGAATTCTCCCACTTGCTCCCGTTTTTTTGCATCCACACTGATGATCGGTTTCCCGGCAGCGGCAAATTGTTGTCGCAGAGCACCAATGCGAACGAATTGGGCATCGCGGTTTTTCGGAGAGCCGTTGGATTTCTTTTTGTGGTTCACGCGTAATGAGAAGCCCATCTTCTTGAGTAGCTTGGCGACAGTGTTTGCGCTGACATCGATCCCCAGAAGGCGCAATTCGGCAGCAACCTTGGCGGTTGTTCGTCGTGTCCATTTCAACCCCGTTATCGGGTCCCCCGCGGTTTCGTGTTTCATGATCTCTTGGAGCCGCTCGATGATCTCCGGCTTCAGTAGCGGTGGGCCCTGGGCCGGTTTGACGGCCCGCATGGGCCCACCTGGATCCCTGGATCTGGTTCCTCTCAGAGAGGGTTTCGGTTGGCTCTTGTTTCCTGGTTCTGGGGGGACTGGGGGGTGAGGCGAGGCGGCTCAGTCGTCGGCACTGTTACCGTGGACATCCTTTGGTTTGCGGAAGCTCTTTCCTGTGAAGTGCAGGATTGTGGCCTGGTCGATCAGTCGGTCGACGGTGGCCACGGCCTGCGATTCCGACGGGAAGAAGCGCTTCCAGGTGGTGAAGCCGTTGTTGGCTGCAAGCAGGGTGGAGTTCTTGCGGTGCCGTGCGGAGACCAGGCGGAAGAGGTACTTGGTGGCATCGGAGTCGAAGGGGGCGTAGCCGAACTCATCGCAGATGAGAACCGAGGGTTTCTGATAGCGCCTGAACGTACGCATGTAGGTGCCGTCGACCAGTGAGCTGTGGATGTGTTCGAGCATTTCGGCGGTGTTGATCTTCAGGACCGTGTGACCACGTAGGCAGGCAGCCTTTCCGAGGGCATCCAACACGCGAGTTTTGCCCAGTCCGGGCCGCCCGACGCAGATGACGTTGCGACCTTGTTCTTCTGCCCAGCGGCAGTTCAGAAGTTCGCGCACCACCCGGGCTTCAAGCCTGGGACGCGCCGAGAAGTCGAAGGTATCGAGGCCCTCGACTTGGTCTGGCAGGCCCGAGAGCTTTAGGTTTCGGGTCAGCCGCCGGCCAGCGCGCGTCTCGGCTTCGAAGCGCAGCATCTTCAGAGCGAAGTCGGTATAGGACAGGCCATCCTTCTCGGCACGCTCCAGGATCGTTGGTATCTCGTTTTGCAAGGCAGTGAGGTTCAGCTCCTGGGTGAGATGTGTCATCTCCTTTATCGGGTCATGCGCCTTGTTCTTGCGCTTCCTCTCAGTTTTTTTCGGCATCGTCATCTCCCGTCGCTGAAGCGTTTGCCGCCGTCGTGGCAGCGGTGATTTCCGGACTCTCCGCGTTTTCATCCTGTTCGTTATGGCCATCGAGATAGGCGTAGTCGTCGAGGGAGCCGGAGTCCACGTCCCCCAACTCAACGAGTACTCGAGCCGCCGACCGCAGCGCGGTGGGAGGTTCTTCCTCCACAAGGGGGTGATCGCGTTCGAGGATGCGACGCACCGCATGGGCATCGAACCGCCGGTAGCTTTGCACTCGGGTGGCCGTATCGATAAAGGCCTCTTCGCCATATCGATCAGCCAGACGCCACAAGGTGCGAAGGTGGACATGGGAGAGGTTCTTCATCTTCCGCTTGATGCCGGCAACCAACTCGGCCAGGGTCGGGAAGCGCTTCAGGAAAGCGTCCTCCAGGCGAGCACTGGGACCACCGGGCAGCGGCGCTGAACGGCGTTTCACATCGTCGTAGTGGGAAGGGTCGATGACCAGCCGGCCCTTTTCTTGTTCGGGCACATGGCGGCGACTGAAGGCCACCCGGCCATTACGGTCGAGCACCTCGAAGTGCTCTGTGTACAGGCGTACGCTCACCTTCTGGTTGGCCAACGCGGCGGGGATGGTGTAGGTCGTGCCGCGGATCCAAAGCACCGCGTCGGGTCCGACCTGTCGGATCTCTTCATCGCAAGCCGGGTAGCTCGACTCGGGCAAAGGGATCAGAAAGGGCTTCTCTTGTTCCCAGACCTCGTCGGGGACACGCCGGGTGGTGCCGTGGACGCGACAGTTGGCAACCTCATCGAGCCAGATGCGTACCTTCGCGTTCAGATCCTCGAACGAATCGAACTCGGAACCCCTGATGAAGTCTCTTTCAAGAAAAAGGAAGATCCGTTCGTCCTTACCTTTGCGATTCGGATCGGCCACCTTGCACAGGTACGGCTCGTATCCGTAGTAGCGTGCGAACTCGAGCAGGCGCGGGTTCCACAAGGGCTTGCGGTTCGGACCGACAGTACCGAGCACCACGGTCGCCATCCGGTCATAGACCAACCGCAAGGCGACTCCGTCGAAGTCGGCGAAGGCATGAGTGTGCGCCTCGAACAAGGTCGACTGCCGTTCGTCGGCGTAAAAACGCACGTGGGTCTTGCGGCAATATCCCAAAGTGGCGGCGAAGGCATGCACCACGCGCTGCTTCCCGCCCAACGGCACTCGGTATGGAGACCAGTCGATCTGCAACTCCTCGCCGGGTTGCGTCTCGAATCGTCTGTAGACCTTCTTCTTCGGCTGAGGTTGAACCCTCAGCGTGCGAACGTAGTCTGCCAGTATGGTGCGACTACCCGTGTAAGAGCGCTCGCGTATCTCGCGCAGGATCCGCGAGACCGTCAGGTCCTTTTTTACCTTCTGTTCGATCTGTTCGCGGAACGGATCGAGCTTGCTCGCCTTGGAACTGCTTCTCGGCTGCATCTGGTTTTGGGTGGAGGCCGGCCGCTTGTGCTTGACGATCACACCGCGCACCACCTTGCGGCCCAGGCCCAACTTTTTCGCGATCCGCCTCGTCCCGTATGCAAGATCGTGAAGCCTCAATATCTGCCTGCGCTGCCCTTTCGTCACCTTCTCTCGCCGCTTGCGTCTGGTGGTTTTCTGATCCGCTGTCGTCCTGTGTTCGGTCTGCTCCACTCTCTTCGGTTTGGGTTTCATCGATTCGGTCTCCATGGTTTTCCTCCTTGTTTGGTGTTGTGGCCAGGTGCTCGATGGCGAACGCCTGGGCGGTTTCAAAGAGTTGATGCATCACGGCTCGGTGCTGCACCTGCAGCCGCCGCCTCTCGGCCGGTTCGAGTCCCTCCTCCGGCAGATCAAAGGTCGCGATGTTATCGAGCGCTTCACTCATCCGGCTGAGACGTTCCTCGATGCGGGCCCCCAATGCCCCGAGCGGTGATGCGCTGCGACGATCAGGCCGGACCACACCGAGCGGGTCGCTCAGGATCCGTTTGCGTTCCGAGTCGTCTTCGGCCACGCGATACGCGCTGACCATCGCCATCGCCTCTTGCCCCTTGAGTGAATGCCGCTCAATGGACTCCATGACTTCTCGCTGCCCCTCGGAACGAAGGGCGCACAGTGCATGGGCCAGAGTTACCCCCACGACGCCGGAGTCGACCCGCTTGACCACCTGATCATCAAGCCGTTCAGCCAGCGTCAGCCGGCAGTCCACCCAGGCTCGCCTTTTTCCGCATAGTTCGGCTATGCCCGCCGGGCCGTAGCCCTTCTCGTGGCGCAGGTCGTACACCACCCGCGCCTCATCCATGGGCGTCAAGGTTCGCGCCGGACTGTTGGCTCGCAGCAGGGCCACCTCGGCCTCGGCTTTATCGCTCAGACGCTCCACGACCACAGGCACTCGTTCCATTCCCTGGTCCCGCCAGCGATCAAGTCTCTTGAACCCGTCAATCACTTCGTAGCCGTCGTCGGTCGGCATCACTCGAAGCGGCAGCTCGGCCAGATCCACAGGGCTCGAACCCACTGGCTTGCGCCCCGCGCGCAAAGACCGCAGGTCGGTGTGTAGTCGCTCGACGGGGACGAAAATCACAGGCCTGTCGCCTGACGCCTCTTCGCTCGGTCGTCCCACGACCCAAGTGGCTTCACCGTCACCGCAC
>JAGMDA010000548.1 GCA_023128935.1 Candidatus Eiseniibacteriota bacterium
GTCCGTATTGGGCTCGGGTACACGGCGGTCCTACTCGAGGACAATAGGGCTGGCGTGGCATTCACATTCCGTCAAGAGGTTGGGGGAGGCTGCTCGGTATTTCACGGTCTGCGTCCGCTTTCAGCTCGTCCCGCCTCAGACCTGCTGCACCTGCTGGAATCGACAGATCTCATCGAGGCGGCCGTGGGACTGGCCTGTGCCAATGCGTTGGTGAACCAGCAGAACGAAAAGCTCCAGGATGGGGACATCCTGGAGCGCCTGGAGCTCAAGTCTGATGATCACGTTGGCATGGTGGGACATTTCGGTCCGCTGGTCGACGCGTTACAGCAACGGGCTCGTTCTCTGACCGTCTTTGAGAGAATAAAGGAGCCGCACGGGTATCTGCGCCCGGCGGAGGAAGCCGAAGACTGGCTTCCGCGGTGTCAGGTGGGATTGATCACCGGCACATCCATCATCAACCGGACCATCGACCCATTGCTCGATGCTGCCAAGCACTGCAGGGAGGTAGTAATCCTTGGTGCCTCGACGCCCATGTTGCCGGAGGCCTTCTCCACGGCGAAAGTGACGTTGTTGTCCGGCGTCATAGTGAAGAGCCCAGGGGAGGTCTTGCGAGTTGTTTCTGAAGGTGGTGGCATGCGCCTGTTCAGGCCATACATTCAGAAGGTGAATCTATCAAACATTATGGATTATCAGAGCCCATTGAGGGGGAGCGGGCGATGACGAGTGAAACCAAGTCTTCCAGCTGCGGCGACTCGAAGCGCAAGGCAACGGAAAAGCGGCCGGGGGAACCAGAATCAGAGTTCAACGAGCGCCAGGTGCTGGCATCCAGAATGGGCCGGATCAAGCACAAGCTGGGCGAGCTCGTCCACATTTTCGGTTCCGCTGGCGGTCAGTCCATGGCGAAGGAAATGCGGGTTCCCTTTCTGGGGACCATCCCGATCGAGACCGAGGTGGTTAACTCGGGAGATGAAGGAAGGCCCGTGGTTCAATCCCATCCGCACTCCGAGACGTCAAGGACCTTCGGGCGGATCATTCGAAAGCTGCTCGAGCCGGATCTGGTAGGGACGGAGAAGCAGCTGTTACAGAAACAGGAGGTGGCCGAAATGAAGATAGCCGTTCCCGTGACCCAGGGCAGCTTGTCTCTTCACTTCGGCCACTGTGAGCATTTCGCCCTGTTTGAGGTGGATTCCGACGGCAAGACCATTCGGGACAAGCAGTTTCTCACTCCGCCCGGTCACGAGCCTGGGATTCTGCCGCGCTGGCTGCATGAACATGGAGCCAACGTTGTCATTACCGGTGGAATGGGCGCTCGAGCCCAAGGTTTGTTTGCGCAGAATAACATCAAGGTGGTAGTGGGAGCCGCCGGAACGGATCTCGAGCGGATCGTAGAAGCATATCTCGATGGTAGCCTGGAGACCGGCGCCAATGTCTGTGACCATTAGGAGAATGGGATGCTTACCTACACCTACGAACGCGAGGCTTGGGGAGAGTTCGAACAGCGCAGATCGATCTCCGCACAGCCCTTGGATCACTGGCCGCGATATGGAGGAACCGTGTAACCGGTAATCGAGGGAGCTACGGGGTTTATCGTGAAGGGACAAGGAGCGTCCCCGAGCCGTGGCGCAAGGGAAAGCCCGTCCCGTGGATGCTCAACTCCGTGCGACCAACCCCGCTCTCCCGAGTAGGGCAATACCAGTGGAAGCCCAGGCGGCAAGCCAAGCAACGGCAGGTGAAGCACCAAGAGAATGTACGCCTGCAGGTTCGAGTGTTACAACGTGATGTCTGACCTGGAGTTGCAGCGATGTCGGATTTCGAGGAGTCTGCAAAGGCTCTCCAAGAGCAGATCATCGAACAGGCTCGAGAAGAGTACTCAGAGGTGGTGATCGAGCATTGGCTGCACCCGAGAAATCCGTACGCCATGGATAACCCTGACGGCCACGGAAGAGTCAAGGGGCCGTGCGGCGATACCATGGATATATTCATCCGTGTCACAGATGGAAAGATAACTGATGCAAGCTTTGTGACCGATGGCTGCATAACTTCCGTGGTATCGGGCAGCATGGCGGTGGAAATGGCCACAGGCCGAGATGTCTCGGAAGCCAGAGCCATATCCAAGGACGATATTCTGAATGCACTCGGAGGCTTGCCAGAGGTAAGCCAGCACTGCGCACTTCTGGCCTCAAATACTCTTCGCGCAGCGGTCGACAACTACATGTTCTAGTGTGCTGCTTCAGTTGAAACGTGACACCGATTGGCCCCAAGGTCCGAACCTATGGCCAACTGCTGACTTCCTCTGGTATCCTGCTTCATGGCCGACCTCCTTCTGGACCTCAAGCCCGTTTTCCCATTGGAGACACATAGTACTCCGCCGGGGGTCGGCCTTCTCATCCTAATCTTATCGGAGCAACACAATCCGCTGGCTGACACTAGAGGCATCGGTCGTGAGCCGCGCGAAATAGACGCCCGCGGCTGCCACTCCGCCATGCTCACTGCGGCCATCCCACTGGAAGAGGTGCGTGCCGGTCGAGAGCGAACCGCGGAACAGCTCCCGGATCTGCCGCCCCTGGACATCGTGCATGGCAAGCTGCGCCCTTCCGGGGCGCGGCATCGCTAGCGCCAGCGAGACGTTTGCCGGGGACGGATTCATTGCCAGGGTGAGGTTGGCAGTTGCCAGTTCGAAGGTTTCGCTCCCGGGGGTCGATGAGTAGTCGCATTCCAGCGGAGCCACCTGCAGCAGATCCCTTGCGGAAGCCACCAGCGCATGCCCATTGATGATTTCCAGGTCACAGGCCCCGTCGGCAGGGAAGAAGCCGACTACGAAGGGCGCGGTAGGATCGGATACATCCACCACATGCATACCTGAGTGGCACACGTAGTCGGTTACATAGGCCAGATCGCCAGCGAGTCGCACACTACGAGCGAAACCGATGGTTATCAGACGGCTCAGCGTCGTGGGCACCTCGGGCGTGCTGATATCCATGATTAATAGACCACTGTGTCCATCGGCTATATAGGCTAGGGAACCCTCGATCAGTATTTCGTAAGGGCACACCGGATCCCCGGAGGTCCCCACCACCTCAGGGCTCATCGGATCGGAAGCGTCGACAATGAACAAATTGTGATGATGGAGAACGCGCGATCCCACATAGACCATCGAGCCGACAGCGGTGACGGTCTGGACGCTGTAGGTGAAATCCATGCTGTTGATCAGATTGGGGGTGGTGGGATCGGCCAGGTGATAGATAAGGAGATCACTGGCCGTCACGTAGAGATACATGCCCTCCGCGTCAAGGCTGCTGGGATAGTCCAGGACGGGAAAGGTGTTGACGTGGTCAGGTGCATACGGATCGGCGATATTGATCACGAGGATCTCGTCATTGTATGCATCAGACACATAGGCGTGTGGGGTGAGCGGCACATCGCCGGTAACGCTAAGCGCGGCAACGTAGACGTCCTTGAGCACTTCACTCCCCACGATTGAGGGGTCCTCAGGATCCGAGATGTCCAGCACATTGAAATCAGACGCCACGTGCCCGACCTCGTAGGCATAGTCTCCTCGCGTTGCCAGTGCCTTAGAACCGGAAATCGATGGAACGGTTGCCACCGGCTCGGGCGCGTAGCCGTCGCCAAGAAAATAGGCCATCACCTTCGACGAGCTGGCAAAGAGGTGAGAGTCAGTGGCAAGGAATTCCGCGGGACAGCCCTTGGGCCCCAAGAACCTGACCACTTGAGGCTGCGAGGGTGTCGAGATGTCGATGAAGGCAAATCCGCTTCCGGTGGTGCCGACAATTGCATAATGCCTCCAGAGCGTGATCCCCTGATGAGTAGGGTACCCAGGATCCGCCGATCCAACGACGACGGGATGCGCAGGGTCCGACGTGTTGACGACGTAGAGCCCATAATCCTCTGTACAAAGTTCATATTCGTCGCTCACCACGAATGTGTAGTCACCCTTGTTAGTCAAGTACATAGCAGTCGACGGGATATCGACTGCGCCCTCGATCACGGGATTAAGGGGGTCTGCGATATTCAGAATGCAGAGATCGCTGTTGGCGATGTAGGCATAGTCGCCGGCGATAAAGATATTGTGGGGGATGCCACCAACGTCGATGTAGGTGACGACAGAGGGCGCCATGGGATCAGAGATATCAACGACATACACGCCCTCACCGGTGCTCATGAACTCCCAGGCAGTCACATAGGCATAGTCTCCCGAAACCGCCACCGCCAGCGGCGAACAGGGAAGGGGCGCTGAGCCCAGGAGGAACGGAGCACTGGGATTGGAGACATCGACCAACTGGAGCGCATCAGCGCGCAGGGCTGCATAGGCAATGGATCCACGCACGCACAATCCGCGCGGCTGGGACGAAAGCTCTAGAGCCCCGCACTCTTCTAGGAAGGCCGGATCGGAGGTATCTAGAATGGTGAGCAGGTGGTCATCGTCCACGACATAGAGGTACGGTTCGGCATAGTCCAAACCCCTAGCGTAGCCCCCCAGCGGATGGACTCCCGTCGGATGAAAGTAATCGGCGTAGAATACGCAGTCGGCACCTGCTTGTGGCGAGCCAAGAATGTGCGCTAGCGTGAGTAAAAAGAATAGGGTCGTCGCGCTAATCGAACGCATATCGCACCTCCCATCTGGTGTAGCCCGGTACGGCCTACTAATGCACTCACTGAAAGAATCTGTGCGATCCGAGACGACACAGCGCAGGGAATCGCTCACGCTGTCGAAGCCATATCCCTCAACGGAATTACAGCATGCTATGGCCAATGTACTCAAGTCCAACTGGAACTGGAGTTCTGTATAAGGAAATGGGTGCGGCTCTTTTGCGACGA
>JAGMDA010000549.1 GCA_023128935.1 Candidatus Eiseniibacteriota bacterium
CTCCCAGGTCAACAGCCCTGTGCTGATCACAGGCAAGAGCGGCACGGGGAAGGAGGTGTTGGCCCGCTTCATCCACCAGCAGAGCCCGAGAGCGCGCAAGCCATTTGTCGCGGTCAACTGTGCCGCCATTCCAGAAGGCCTATTCGAAAGCGAACTCTTCGGGCGCGAGCGCGGAGCTTATACGGGGGCCATCACCGCGCGCCGCGGGAGCTTTGAGCTGGCAGAAGGCGGAACCCTGTTCCTTGACGAGATTGCGGAGATGCCCCCCGCGCTGCAGCCCAAGTTGCTTCGCGTTCTCCAATCAGGCGAGTATTCCCAGATCGGATCGGAACGTCTGCGCAGTGCCGATGCACGTGTCCTCTGTTCAACCAATGCGGACCCCCACGAGGCCATCTCCTCCCGGCGCTTGAGGGAGGATCTCTTCTACCGGATCAATGTCGTCACGCTCTACATTCCTCCGCTATCGGAGCGCAGAGAGGATGTGCTCGTTCTGGCTAAGCACTTCCTCGAACTCAAGTGCCAGGAACTTGGTCGGAATGTAGAAGGTTTTACCCCCGCGGCCGAATCACTCCTGCTGACCTATCACTGGCCAGGAAATGCGCGTGAATTGGAAAACCTCATCGAGCGGGCGATGGTCTTCTGTCGATCATCCCGGATCGAGGCCGATCTTCTGAGTCCCATCTGTGAGGGAGCACCCTTCCTCGACCTCCCTTGGGAACAGGCTCGCGAACGAGCCATGATGCGCTTTGAGCGGAGTTATCTCGCCGCCCTGCTCCACGTGCACCATGGCGTCGCCTCGCTTGCAAGCGAGGCCATGGGCGTCACGCGCCAAACATTCTATCGGGCGCTCAAACGCGCGGGCCTCAAAGCCGAGGACTTCCGCTAGGTATCCAGGGCGCCGCGCGCTGCGCTGACGCGAGCATCCCTTGCAACCGTGTAACTCTGGGCGTTACACGTAGGCCCTTTTCAGAGACAAGGCCCACCGTAGCGCGCATGGTTGCCTCAGACCACCTACATCCTAACCCCAGCATCCGAAAGCAGATGGCAACGCCTTGCTCAGATCCCGTCTCGTTTCATGCACAGTGGCATGCGATTTGCATGTTGTTGTGCTGTCGACCGCAAAAGTATCTGCAGTCGGCCGGCCATTTATCGTGCTCACGTATTATTGCCAGCGGGTCTATGTTGGCCATGAATATCGAACGTGACCGCTTGGGGCTGGGGGGGGAGAAGTGATTGTAGCACACGCGAAGAGTCGGCGATTGACCGTTCTACTCGCGGACGATGATCTATCCTTTGGACGCGGGCTGGCCCTCCTCCTCCGGCCCCACTTCCACACGCTCATTGCCAGCGGATCGGCCGATGCCCTGGCGCGTTGTGATGAAGCATGCCCTGACGCAGCTCTCATTGACTTGGATATGCCCACCTACCTGGCCCCCCACCCTGAGGAAGAGGGCATGCATCTGGCCCGCGCGCTCAAGCAGCGCTTCGGCACGGACTTTCCGATCATCCTTGTCACGCGACACGAACTTCGCGAGATTCCCCAGCCATTCTTGGCGGAAGTGGACAGCTTCTTTCACAAGCCACTCTGTGCTGAAAGCCTAGTCTCCCGCCTGCACACCTTGATTCAAGAGAGCGGCGACCGCTGACGACAATCGCCTATGCATCCAATTCTGGCATCTAGCCCTCTACCTGGTGGCGCAGTTCACGCCCATCCCTTATAATGATGCTACTGGTGTTCCTGGGCTCTTGTTCTGCGGTGGCATCCACTCTTGGCTCGCCCCGCACGCCGGGCAGCCCTTTTCCTCAAGGAGGCATATACAATATGAAAGCACACACACACTGGCCATGGCGGCCTGCGCTCCTCGCTCTGATCCTGGCAACACTGGTCTCCGCCGGTTCCGCCACTGCGGAAGTCATTCACGTCGATGACCGCACAGGCGACCCCGGGCTTTCATTGGCGTCCCAGGGAGTAGAGGGCATCGATGTCCACTATTCCATGGATTCCTTTACGATCGAACCGGTCACTATCAACGGTGAACCGATGCAGGCTGTCTCGATTCCCGGTGTCATCCTCCCCACCGATGCGGGCACCCCGAACCTGCCGAGCATCTGCCGCTATGTAGCCCTGCCCCAGGGCGCCACGGGAACATTCCAGATAGTTTCGTCCCGCAGCCGCACGTACCAGGGCATCGACGTATCCCCGGCACCCGTGCTTCCGGATGCAGATGACGACTCGCCTCTGGTCTATGAGAAGGACGCTTCCATCTACAGCCAGGATGCGCTGTTCCCCGCAACGACCGTGCAACTATCTGAACCTTCGAAGATGCGGGGCGTCGATGTCTCGATCCTCGCGATCACCCCATTCCAATACAACCCGGTGACAAGGGAACTGATCGTCTACACGCATCTTGAGATCCGCATTGACTTCGAGGGGGGCAACGGCTACTTCGGTGAGGACCGGCTCCGCAGCATCCACTGGGAACCGATCCTGCGCAATCACCTGCTGAACTACAGCTCCCTGCCAACAATCGATTCTAGCGCCCCGCGCGGAGACCGCGACTGCTACGAGTACATCATCGTCACCCCTGACCATCCTGATTTCATCGCTTGGGCGGATACCCTGAAGGCCTGGCGCAAGCTGCAGGGCATCAGCACCGAGACCTACACCACCACCGACATCGGAGGAACCGGCCCCTACACCATCTGGGCTTGGTTCCGCGATATCTACGCCACCTGGGATCCCCCACCGGTGGCCTTCACCATTCTGGGCGATGAGCCGAATACTGGGGACGGCCGAGATACAGGAGTCCACGCATTCATGTGGGCGGGGTACTGCGTCTCAGACAACCGCTATGCAGACGCCGAGCCCGTGCCGGATGAACTCCCCGACATGGCCCACGGCCGCATCTGTGCGCGCGACGCCGGCGAGCTCGAGACCATGATCGGCAAGATGCTGACCTATGAAAGGCAACCACCAACAGATCACGCCTTCTACAACCACCCGGTCTGTGCCGGCGGCTGGCAGACGGATCGGTGGTACATCCTCTGCACAGAAATTGTTTACGGGTTCCAGGCAAACGTGCTCGGCAAAGACCCGATCCGCGAGTACGCCATCCACTCAGGCTATCCCGGCAGCGTTTGGTCAAGCAACTCCCACACCGGCACGGTCGTGAGCTACTTCGGCCCTGAGGGCCTCGGTTACATCCCGGCCACGCCTGGCCATCTCACCGATTGGGGCGGCCACGCTGATCGGCTGATCGCTGACATCAATGCAGGCACCTACTTCGTACTGCATCGCGATCATGGCAACGAGTTCGCGTGGACAACCCCATACTTCAGCACCAGCCATCTGTGGTATCTGAACAACGATCTACTCCCCTTTATGTTCAGCATCAACTGTCTAACGGGCAAGTACGATCACTTATATTCCTGCTTCACAGAACGCTACCATCGCGATGAAGATGCGGCCTTGGGCCTTATCGCGGCATCTGAGGTTTCATCCTCCTTTGTCAATGACACCTTCCTCTGGGGCGTCTTCGACGGGCTGTGGCCCGAGTTCGACCCGTATTACCCGGAGCGGGGCGGCGGCGCTGCCGACAGTATCGGTTCCCCGGACCTCAGAACCGCATTTGCCATGGCCTCGGGCAAATACTACTTGGAGGCCAGCTCTTGGCCGAGCAACCCGTATGACAAGGTCAAGACCTACCACCTCTTCCACCACCACGGAGAGGCATTCATGCAGCTCTACTCCGAGGTGCCGCAGGATCTCACTGTCGCTCACGGCAGCATCTGTCCGCTCAACGCCTCCAGCTTTACCATTACCGCCAATGAAGGCGCACTTATCGGGTTGACGGTGGCGGGAGAGATCATCGGTGTGGCCATCGCGACCGGTGAGCCACAGCAGGTTGCGATAATTCCACAGACCGAGGAGGGCACGCTGCGCATCACGGTGACCAAAGCCAACTACTATCGCTACGATGTCAGCATACCGATCGAGCCAGACCAGGCTATCGATGAGGGTACTGGCGGCGCGGACCTCCTGGGTGTGCTGATGCTTTCTGCCAACGCCCCGAACCCATTCGCGGCAGCTACGCGGATCAACTA
>JAGMDA010000055.1 GCA_023128935.1 Candidatus Eiseniibacteriota bacterium
TGGGCCGCGCCCATCTTGGCCGCGACCTCGAACAACAACCGGCGCAGGTGGCCCTGGTTGCGAACCTGCGCTCGGCGGCCTACGTGCGAGTGCTCTGCGGATCGCTCGACCACCTGCCTGCCGCGCTCGCTGCACTCGACAGCGAGGCTTCTGCGAAGCCGACGGCGTTGGTGCGAGATCACCGCGGCAAGAAGCTACGGCACTACGTGCGCAAGCTGTTGGCGGTAACCGCCCCGCCCTCAACTTCACGGAGCCAGCCCGTACCTGCGCCTGCTGTTACCGAACTCACCCCGGCTGATCTCGCCTCAAAGTGCCCGGAAATGGAGACGCCCGACAAGGAGGTGACCGGTACTACCTGCAACGGATATCGCTTCTTCCAGTTAGCGGATTCAGACGCTCCGGGCACCAACAGACACCCCCACCGCAAACCCGTGCCGATCACCGTCTGATCCCAGGAACTCGCAACCGAATCCTGACGCGATACCTGGCCCGTGACAGGCGATCCCACCAGCACTTTCGCAATAGCGCATGCGAGCCAGCTTTCTTGATGTGGCCGTCTCCGGGTGATAGCCCGCTGAAAGCTGTGGCGATTCGGGCAATATGTCGCGGACTCAAGCAATAGAGTGCTTCACGGGCATCGGGGCAAGCTGCGAAAACCTCACGCTGGAGCAGATCATCGCGCAGATAGAGATGAGCAGAAGCTACGGTGGTGCAGGCCAGGTCATCTTTGATCACCACGCACTCACTCCGGGCATTGCCGAAGCACTTGGCGCGGGGGTCTATGCCGAGCCGGTGCCGCCCGCATATCCTGAACTCAACCCCAGCGGAGTATATCCGAGAGAGCGTGCGCTGGATCTACTCCCTGTGACTTTACTGAAACATGGTCCCAACCCCTTCACCTCAGAAACCAGTCAGTTCCCGATCATGGGCGCGTCAACTCGCTGCAGAGAGTCGCGTTTGGAATATTCGGGACGGACAGGAACTATCGACCGAGAAAAGCATGGTGCTCCTCGCACCTACGTGGAAAAACCTCTTGATTATGCCACCGTAGTCGAATAATTATTCCAGTATGACTGATAAGCGATTCCACCTCACTTACTCCCAGTGCCGGGAGCTATTGCGCGAGCGATTGGCAGAGCCCGCTCCGGGGCGCATCCAGCTGCTAACTGGTCCCCGTCAAGTCGGCAAAACCAATCTATTGAATGAATTAGAGGGGCTACAGCCCAAGGCGAGTATTTATGCTGCCGTCGATGGTCCGGAGGCGGGGCTTCCTGGATTCTGGGATCGCCTATGGATCCGCGCCGAGGAGCTGGCCTCCGAACGGGGAAAGTGCATCCTACTGCTAGATGAGATCCAGCATCTCGGTAATTGGGCAATCCGCTTGAAAGGGCGCTGGGATAGAGTCCGGCGGAGGAAAGTACCCATCCATGTTGTGGCGACCGGATCCTCAGCCCTGAATCTTGGCAAGGGTACCCGCGAGAGCCTGGCGGGGCGCTTTGAGCGCATCACGCTCGGGCACTGGCCCGCATCCGGGATTGCGGAGACTTTCGCCCAGTCTCTTGATCAGGCCGTAGCGCAGACGGTAAGCCATGGCTGCTATCCGGGGGCGATGGCGTACATGAACGATCAAGCCCGATGGCGAGCGTATATGCAAAATGCCATTATCGAGCCCGCCATTGGCCGCGATATTCTTGCCCTGGGAACGATCCGGCGCCCCGAACTGCTGCGCCAGGTCTTCAGTCTCTGCACAACAATGCCGGCCCACATCGTGTCGCTTCAGAAGCTCCAGGGGAAACTGCAGGATCCCGGTGCGCTGGAAACAATCGCCAGCTACCTGCAGCTGTTGGAGGATGCGTTTCTCGTTGCGGCGGTGGAGAAGTACTCACAGCGCGCATTGCGGCGGAGGAAGGCTCCGCCGAAGATCGTTGTCCTCAACAACGCGTTCCTAGCAGCATTGGACCCTGAAGGCGTTGCCGACCAGCAGCGTGATCCGAAGCGGTTTGGGTCCTGGGTGGAGAACGCATGCCTGGCGTACGCTTGGAATGCCGGTCAGCGCGTCATGTACTGGCGCGAGGAACCTCTCGAGATCGACGCCGTGCTGGAAGGATCGTGGGGGAAATGGGCGGTCGAAGTGAAGACGCGTTCGTGCAATCTCGGGGATCTTCGGGGACTCCTCGAGTTCTGTCGGCGGAATCCGAAGCATCGCCCCCTCATACTTCTTGAGAAAGAGCGTGACCTGTCCCCCCTTCGAGAGGCCGGTGTAGCAGCCATGCGCTGGCAGGATTTTCTGGGGGGAGCCATGGAAGCGCCGAAGGCGGATTGATTCATTTTGTCATCGCCGGCTACACATTTGGAGGGGCTGGCGGAGCACATGCATGACTGAGCACCGGGCCAACCAGAGTCTGGGCTCGGTAGCTGGGACCGCATCGCAGCGAATCGGCCGACGGTCATGCGCTTTGCCTACTTCGAAACGGCTGAGGATAAGCGGACACTGAATCCCAAAGCCAACCTCAACTTCTTCGATCCACCACTCATATTCCAAGGCGTGCGGCGCGTGGAGCTGTGCACCAACGGCCGCTTGCTGGGGTTCGAGCTCAATCCGATGGTGGAACGATACATTGACGATGAGGGCGCGGGTCCGGAATAGGCAGTAGGCACATTGCTGGCATTTGTTCCCTCATCGTTGTACCTTATAGAGAGTTGCGTGCTGCTGGGCCTGTGAATTTGATCTGTTCTGGGCAGCGCTGAGTGCTGAAGTACATGGGCCAGGGTCGGATGGCCCATGAGATGTAGAATTCGAGATACCAATATTGGTTGGCAACAATTCCGTTCTCGAAGGGACCCAATTGTGAGAGCCAAGACCATCGGTATCACCTTGTTTATACTCGGGGCTGCCTATCTTCTGTTCGGCTCGTGGCTGCTGTCATGGTGGTACTGCCCAGCCTATCTCGCGGCCGCTCAGTCGTCTCAAGCGCAGCCTGGTATCTTGGGGAACGATGCAGTTACGATCTTCTGGGCGTTCTCGGGCCCCCTGGGCGCTGTACTGGTGGCGGCTGGCCTATTCCTCTCCTCGCGCGCCCAAACGCGCCGAATGGTCGCGCTTCTGTCCTTCCTCGTGGTCTTCTTGGTTTGGGTAGGCTGGCCAGGAAGCTTCGCATTCCACGCCCCAGTCTTTGGTGTCGGCGGCGGTCTAATCCTCGTTTGTTTTCTCACTACGGCCTGGCACTTGAACAACACACGCCGTCGCGTCTCGGGCCGATTCAGAACTGCTGCTGATTTCCGTCTCCTTGCCTATGTCTCATTCTTCACATCGGCCTGGGGCCTCTGCGGCATCCTCGGTGTCCCCTCCCTTGCCCTCCGCCCCGAGATGGCGCAGCACCTTCAAACCCACTCCATGACAGTCGCTATGGCCGTCAAGGTCCTAGTCTGCCTTGTTATCGGCTGGCTCCTTCTCGCCCTAAGCCACTGGATCGAGGCGACATCTAGGAGGGAAGATGCCTAGCGAATCGCTGAAGCAGACTGGGACTCGCCCCGTCCGCCGAAGAGAATTCAGCGGCCGAGAACCCAGGTTGCGAGGCTTAGTGCCCCGGTCCATAAATACGGTGGCATTCGGCCACCGCTGCATCCCGCCCGGCTGTGTCTCATTCTTGGAGCAACTAACGAATGGCCCTGAAGAAGTCCGAGCTCTATAGCTCCCTCTGGTCCAGCTGCGATGAACTGCGCGGCGGCATGGATGCAAGCCAGTACAAGGACTACGTCCTCGTTCTGCTCTTCATCAAGTACGTCAGCGACAAATACGCCGGCCAGCATTACGCGCCTATCACGATACCACCCGGCGCCAGCTTCAAAGACATGGTCGCCCTCAAGGGTAAGAGCGACATCGGCGATCAGATCAACAAGAAGATCATCGCCCCGCTGGCCAGCGCCAACAAGCTCTCCGATTTTCCCGATTTCAACGACGCTGCCAAGCTCGGCAGCGGCAAAGAGATGGTGGATCGGCTCACCAACCTAATCGCCATCTTCGAGAACCCAGCGCTCGACTTCTCCAGGAACCGGGCCGACGACGACGATATCCTGGGTGATGCCTACGAATACCTGATGCGGCACTTCGCGACCGAGAGCGGCAAGAGCAAGGGGCAGTTTTACACCCCCGCCGAGGTCAGCCGCATCATGGCGCAGATCAGCGGCATCCGTGATGCCAAGACCAGCGCCGCCACTACCGTATACGACCCCACCTGCGGATCCGGCTCGCTACTCCTTAAGTTGGGCGACGAGGCCGGCACCGCCGTCACGCTCTACGGACAGGAAAAAGACGCCGCCACCAGTGGCCTCGCGCGGATGAACATGATTCTGCACAACAACCCCACCGCGCTGATCGTGCAGGGCAACACGCTGGCCGATCCCAAGTTCAAGGACGGCGACACCCTCAAGACTTTCAACTACGTCGTCGCCAATCCGCCCTTTTCCGACAAGCGCTGGAGCACCGGCCTCGATCCGCTGAACGACCCTCATCAGCGCTTCAAACCCTTCGGCACGCCGCCCGCCAAGCAGGGCGACTACGCCTACCTGCTGCACATCGTCCGCTCGCTCAAGAGCACCGGCAAGGGTGCGTGCATCCTGCCGCACGGCGTGCTGTTCCGCGGCAACGCCGAGGCCGACATCCGCCGCGCCCTCGTGCGCAAGGGCTACATCAAGGGCATCATCGGCCTGCCCGCCAACCTCTTCTACGGCACCGGCATCCCCGCCTGCATCGTGGTTATCGACAAGGAGAATGCCCAGGCCCGCAAGGGCATCTTCATGATCGACGCCAGCGGCGGCTTCATGAAGGATGGCCCCAAGAACCGTCTGCGCAACATGGACATCCACAAGATCGTGGATGTCTTCAATAAGCGGCTCGACGTCCGGAAATTCGCGCGCATGGTTCCCGTCGCTGAGATCGAGAAGAACGAGTTCAACCTTAACCTGCCGCGCTACATCGACAGTCAGACGCCCGAGGACCTGCAGGACATCGCGGGCCACCTGCTGGGCGGCATCCCCGTCGCCGATGTCGATGCGCTGGCGCGCTACTGGGCCATCTGCCCGAAACTCCGGAAAGCGCTGTTCAAGGCAAACCGTCCTAGCTACCTCGATCTCGCCGTGGAAAAGTCGGCCATTAAGTCCACCATCTACGGGCACCCGGAGTTCGCCTCCTTCATCACAGGCATGAACGCCCATTTTGCCACGTGGAGGAAGAAAAGCGTCGCGACACTCAAAGCTTTGCAGGCCGACTGCCATCCCAAAGAAATCATAGCGACACTGGCCGAGGACCTGCTCGCCCACTACGCCGGCAAGCCGCTCATCGACCCCTACGACGTCTATCAGCACCTGATGGACTACTGGGCAGAGACCATGCAGGACGACTGCTATCTGATCGCCGACGACGGCTGGATAGCGGAGACCACCCGCATCCTCGTGAAGGACAAGAAGGGCAAGGAGAAGGACAGGGGTTGGACCTGCGACCTGATACCCAAGGCCCTCATCGTCGCCCGCTATTTCGCCAAGGAGCAGGCGGCCATCGATCAGCTCGCCGCCGAGCTGGAGGGCGTCACCGCCCGCCTTACCGAGATGGAGGAGGAACACGGCGGCGAGGACGGGGCGTTCGCCGACCTCGATAAGGTAAACATGGCCAACGTTACTGCCCGGCTGAAGGAGATCAAAGGCGACAAGAACGCGAAAGACGAAGCCGCCGTGCTTGGCGACTGGCTGAAGCTCAACGGCGAAGAGGCTGGCCTCAAGAAGCGCCTAAAGGGGGCTGCGGCCGCGCTCGACGCTGAGGCTTACGCCCACTATCCTAAGCTCACCAAGGCGGAGATCAAGACGCTGGTGGTGGACGACAAATGGCTCACCGCGCTTGATGCTACCATCCAGGGCGAGA
>JAGMDA010000550.1 GCA_023128935.1 Candidatus Eiseniibacteriota bacterium
GTAACGTCGAGGGCTCGCCGGTGCTGCTGAGTATCCATGACGCCACGGGCCGCCTGGTGCGCACACTCGTGGACGGCCCATCCTCAGCAGGCATGCACACAATCTCTTGGGACGGGACGGATCCGAGCGGAAGATCGGTGACGAGCGGCATCTACTTCTATCAGCTCCGGGCTGGAGGCAAGCAGATCACAAAGCGGATGCTCCGGATGGAATAGCGCCATCCGCCGCAGGGATTCACGTCCACCGCATTGCGCCGTCGTCTGTTGCGCGTAGGCAGTCGGAAGAGTCGGCAGTCGGAAGAGAACGTACACGTTCTTGGCAAGGCATTTATCGAAGGGAGCAAACACGATGACGGCACCAGCGAGCGCCCTCAGGCGTTCTGTGATGCTCATGGCAACCCTGGCGGTATCGGTTGTAGTTCCCGATGCATCCGCTGAGATCGTCCGGATCGATGACACCACCGCCATCCCCGGGCTCTCGCTCGTATCCCAGGGGCCAGATGGCGTTACGCTCCATTACGGCATGGATGCGTTCGGATTCGACACCGTTCTAATTGACGGCGAAGCCATGCAGGCGCTCTCCCTCGCTGGTACCCTGCTACCGAACGCGCCCGGTGCTCCCAATCTGCCCGGTTTTGGGCGCTACATCGCAATCCCCCAAGGCGCAACGGCCACACTTGAGATCCGCTCCTCAACCATGCGAACCTACCGCGACATCTCGGTTGCGCCAGCGCCAGTGATACCCAAGGAAACCGACCCCACTCTGATCCATGAAAAGGACCCTGCGATCTTCGGGCGCGATGCATTCTATCCCGAGAGTCCGGTCGAGATCTCCAAGACCTTGGTGATGCGCGGAGTCGATGTTGTGATCGTGCGCATCACACCGTTTCAGTACAACCCGGTAACGAAAGAGCTGATCGTCTACACCCATCTGGATCTCCGCGTCCAATTTCATGGGGGCCACGGGCACTTCGGCGAGGATCGCCTCCGCAGTCGCCACTGGGATCCCATCCTGCGGGAACATCTCCTGAACTTCGCTTCGCTGCCCCGCATCGACTTCAGCTTTCCGCGGGGACCGCGGGGAGGAAACCGCGAGGGTTTTGAATATGTGATCCTGACACCCGACCATCCCGATTTCATCGCTTGGGGTGATAGCATCAAGAACTGGCGTAATCTGCAGGGGATCTCGACCGAGGCTTTCACCACAACAGACATCGGTGGAACGGGCCCGTACACGATCTGGATATGGCTGCGCGATATCTACGCCACTTGGGATCCCGCGCCGGCAGCATTCCTCCTCCTGGGTGACGCCCCCGACACGGGCGATGGGCGTGACATAGGCATCGAACCCATGATCTGGTCCGGGCAATGCGCCTCTGACAACATGTACGCCGACACGGGCACGTACCCGGATGACCTGCCCGATATGGCTCACGGGCGCATCTGCGCACGCAACGCCGACGAGCTGGCAACCATGATCGGCAAGATGCTCTCCTACGAGAGAACGCCTCCAACAGATCCCGGCTTCTACAATCATCCCCTCTTTGCCGGGGGATGGGACGTGGAACGCTGGTTTATCTTCTGCTCCGAGATCGTGCTTGGCTTCCAGCAGAATGTTCTCGGCAAAGATCCTGTCCGCGAATATGCCATCTGTAATGGTACTCCGGGAAGCATCTGGTCCACCTATGAACACACAAACATGATGCTCGAGTACTTCGGCCCCAACGGCTTGGGTTACATCCCCGCAACGCCCGACCACCTGACTGACTGGACGGGCGATTACCTCGGCATCACAGATGCCCTCAACTCCGGTGCGTTCTTCGCCCTCCACCGCGATCACGGATGGGAATTCGGCTGGGGAACACCCAACTGGCGTATAAGCCACCTCTGGTGGCTCCACGCCGCGAGGGCCCCTTTCATCTTCAGCGTCAACTGCCTGACCGGGAAGTACAACCACCCCTATGCGTGTTTCGCCGAGGCGCTCCACCGCCACGAGGAGGGGGCTCTGGGGGTCGTTGCGGCCAGCGAGATCTCCTATTCCTTCTTCAATGACGTCCTTGTCTGGGGCATGGTGGATGGGCTCTGGTCAGATTTCGATCCCGGCTACCCGGAAGCGACAGGCCAGCACCGCACCGAAAACCTGGGGGCCGCTGACCTCCGCACGGCCTTCGCGCACGTGCATGGGAAATACTATCTGCAAGCCGCCAGCTGGGTTGGGCATAATACAAGAACCTATCATCTGTTCCACCACCATGGAGGCGCCTTTACACAGATGTACTCCGAGGTGCCGCAAGATCTCACCGTCATCCACGGCGACTTCTGCCCCATGCACACCGCGACCTTCACAATGCAAGCAGACGCCGGAGCACTCATTGGCCTCACGGTGGACGGGAGGATCATCGGAGCTACCGACGCAACCGGCGAGCAGCAGCAGGTGCCGATCATTCCCCAGCTTATGCCGGGCACACTGCGCATCACTGTAACCAAGGCCAACCACTTGCGCTACGATGCCACTGTGCCGATCGAAGAGGACCAGGCCATCGAGGAAGATCCTCAAGAACAGCAGGCACAGGAGGCCACATCCAGACCCCTTCTCTGGCACAACGCGCCAAACCCGTTCACCTCCTCCACGCACATCCGCTATGCGATCCCCGGCCCCATCGGCCAGGCAGGTGGTCCGGTCCAGCTGGAGGTCCGGGATGCAGCGGGTCGCCGGGTCTGCACCCTGGTCAACGAACCTCAGCCGGCGGGCACATATTCAGTTTCCTGGGATGGAACGGATCAGTCGGGGTGTGCAGTTCCGGGTGGCATCTACTTCTGTCAGCTCAGTGCGGGCGGATTAGAGGTCGCAGGCCGCATGCTGTTGGTCAGATAATACCATATGCGCTAAGAGTCGATAGCATCGTATGAGATAAACTTGGATTCTGGCAGTGGGTTAGCCCGGACGTCTCAGTGTGCCGCATAAAGGCACAGCTCCCCACGGGCCTGACCGTAATCCATTGTCACGGGCCAATCCGGTAACTGCTTGTTCTGCAGCTTCTTCCGCGTTTGCCCCGGGGCAAACGCATAACTGCTTGCGCGATCAGGGGTTACAGATGTGGCCCGGTACCGCGTCAGAATTCAGTTGGACTATGCTAAGCGATTGAGGGGGCGGTTTGGGCGGTTTTCAGCTTGCCGTGAGCGGGCACAAAGCGAATCTCAACGCGCTTGTTGAGCGCGGCAGCGACGCGCCGGAGCATGGCAAGCGAGTGGCCTTGCAGTCTTCGTCCTCGAGCCGGCAGATGACGCTCGCGGTGGTTCCGACAAGCTTCGCGAGCTCGCGCTGGGAGAGGCCGGCTTTGGTCCGGAGGTCATAGATTTGCCAGGCGACCTGGGCGCTTGCCCGGGCTTCCTCGAGCCGGAACATTACCCTCTTTCTTGCCCTCTTTACGAGACAGTACCCCCTTTCCTCCACCGAGCCCCCGGCCCTCGGCCTAGGCACTCGACCTCACCGGACTTCTTCATCTCGCGGAGCACCCTGCGCACAAGGTCGCGGCTGACTCCCGGACAGGCGATCTCCAGGTCTGACACCCTGAACTCACGGGCGAAATCCTCGATCGCCGAGCGGATCAACTGCGTCTTCGCCCCCCGCGGACTCTTGACTTGCCCCACCCGCTGCTCGAATTCCCGGTAGGCGGTCTTGAGGATGAAGAGCACGTAGTTGAGATACGGCCACGGGTCATGCTTGGCTTCATGCCACCCCTGAGAACTCAGCTCCAGTGTCTCGTAGTACCGCTTCATGCTCGTCTTTCACGACGAGCAGCTTGTGCCCCAAGATTACCAGTTTATGTGGGGATTCTTCCCTACCATATCCCGTCGCGCGATACCCACGAAGCCGCCTCTCGAAACTCCTCCCGCCCTCTACTCTAATTTCACGGCCGCGCGCTTCGCCCGACCACTGGATCCCTCTGCGGCGTTGCACACGCCACCTACTCCTCCCCCAGCACCGTAAACCGCCGCTGCACCTCATCACCGGTCTCATCAACCAGAGTCAGCAGGTGCTCACCGGCCGCCGGCGCCAGCTCGAGCTGATGGATCTCCCGGGTGAATCCGCAGTAGACCTCATCTTGATGATCTGTCTCATGAATGCATATGGCCAAGAAGGTTGCCGAATTGGCGCTGGAAGCGAAATCAGGATCTCAAGCGCGCATATCCAGATGTCGTGCGCTGGCTTCTAACTTCAAGGCATAGGCGGCTATGGAGTTTTCGGAAGGCACATATCAGGCAGCGAGCGCAGGCCTCACGGTCAGATGAGTTGATTCCGTCGGAGCGCTGGGGCACCCGAGGTGCCCCAGACTCGGCCAGATCGCGTCAACCACAGTCACACGCCTGCGCTCTAGTCACCCATCATGCGCCGCTAGTCATTCCGCGCGCAGCGGAAGCCCCGGTGCTGGTCGCGCTGGCTAGGGCAAAGGCTGCCCCGCAGGGCACACCGTAGATTGTCAGAGTAATCGTGCCAACTGCCGCCGCGCAGAACGCGAAAACCCTCGTCAAAGGCGGAGGGTGGATCCTCGCGTCCGTCGTTGGGGTCGTAAGGGTAATCGTAGAGGCGATCGGTGCTGCACCACTCGCTTACGTTGCCGGCCACATCGTAGAGACCGTAGACACTCGGGCTGTCGAGGGTCTCGAAGCCCATGTGGATCTCACCGTCATAGAAGCCAATCGGGGTCGTCCAGCCGTTGCCCTCGTACGGATCACCACTGCCCAAGCCATTGGCTTGCTGCCAGGTGATCTGCTCGCCGAATGGCCAGGTTGGCGTGTCCAGCTCATCGCAGATGTCCGGATCTCCCCAGATCTCGCAGCCGCCCTTGGCGGTCTTTTCCCATTCCGCCTCGGTCGGAAGGCGCTTGCCAGCCCAACGGGCGTAAGCATCAGCCTCCCACCAGGAGACTCCCAGTACCGGGAAATTCTCGTTGCCGGGCACACCGCCTCCGTGGAACTCGTTGCTGTACCAGTTCCACGGCTCGGTGAGGCCCTCTTCAACGATCCAATCCCAGCCGACCGGGTTCCACCACTCCTCCGTGCTGTATCCGCCCGCATCCATGAAGGCCTGGAAGTTACCGTTAGTGACTTCCAGAACATCGATCCAGAAGCCCTCGACAAAGAAGTCGTTCTCCGGCTCAGCTCCCGGAACGCCCTCCTGTCCAAGACGCACGAGTCCGCTCGGTATGTAAACCATGGTCGTGTCGATGGCAAACGTGATGCTGTCGACCTCGGAGACGACATATTCGTCGACGCCACCGTGGTGGTGCACCAGCATTCTGTCCTGGGCCGTGGCCCCCGCTGCCGCAATCAAGATTAACAGCGCTATGATTCCGTAACGGCGAAACATGTTCTTCCTCCTTCGATCTATGAGATGTTGTGGAAATCCTTCCAATCCTCTCATCCTGAGCTCATCGCAGTTTGATGACACGGCGGCCATCCGTGACTCCGGGACCCGTCAGTCGGCAGAGGTAAACCCCGGCCAGAACGGCTCGACCCGCGTCGTCGCGTCCGTCCCATGCGACGGCGTGCCAGCCCGATGTCAACTCCCCGCGCACGAGCTGTCGCACGAGGCGGCCATCAAGACCGAAGACCTCCACGCTGACATGGCCCGGCTGCGGCAACTCGAAGCTGAGAATGGCTTCCCCAGAAAAGGGATTCGGTCGTCTGTGGAGCAGGTGGGTGACGTTCGCGATCGGTCTCGTCCAAGCGTCCGGGTCCTCCACATCGCTGAACTCGGTATTGATGTCAATCCATGCGATTGCGGTCAGATCGACATTCTCCATCCCGTACGCGGTCTCGATCACCAGGCCTCGGCCCGCGAACTCTAGGCTGTTGATAGTATCTAGCACGTAGCAGTGCACAGCGCCCTCCCACTCACGCACACAGAACACCACATCGGTGTCCTGCCCGTGGGCTGCGGCCATGCACCCCAGCATGACCAGAAGCACCAGGATCCAAGGCCCGGGGCGTGCTCGGAGGTGGTTTGCAGCTCTCCTCATCTGAACCTCCCATTGATACGATAGCTTCTCCCAAGGTGCGGCCGGCGGTTGCTCGGCCATTC
>JAGMDA010000551.1 GCA_023128935.1 Candidatus Eiseniibacteriota bacterium
CGGAGCCACGCGCGGGCGCGCTCACGGGAAGTGAGGGTCAGCATGCCTGGCGCGGCGGGCCAGCGCGTTTCGGGCAGCTTTGAACCAGGAGCTCCGCCCCACCCCGATAGATCCCGATCCTAGTTGACGTTCCCGCAGAATCCGCATGCACAAAGTCCCGAATCGGCAAAAAGGGGTTGCAACCCATAGTACTGTGTGTATATTTACACGCAGCATGAAGATGAGATGGTTCAAAGGCAAGGGCTCCCAGGCCGCGCGCCTGCGCGCGCGCAAGTACGAACTGCTGCGCCGGTTCAAGAACATCCCGGAGAACGCGCTGCCCGGCTCCCTGTCGCTGACGCACCGGCGTTGCGGGAAGCCCACCTGTCACTGCGCAACGGGCAAGGGCCATCCCATGTGGTCGCTGACCTTCATGGTCGACGGCGAGAAGCAGGTCGAGCGTATCCCAAACGAGTGGGTCGAGGAGATCCGGTCGCTGGTGGAGCAGGGGCGGGAGTTCAAGACCGCAACCGCAGAGGTGTTCGCCATCAACTCCCAGCTACTGGCTTTGGCGGCGGCCGGTATGAGATCCACCTTGTGGCGGTAACGAGATCCACCCGGTCGTGAGACGCCTTGATATCGGCTGTGTAGAACTGGTCCACTGGATTTGGTTTAATCTGGTTCCCCCTGCTCTATAGAGACATCCTTCTGGTTCCTGTTTGTGGCTAACTGGCTCAGGAAGCCAGCTCTGGAGCTGCGCCGCAGGCGCGTTTTCAATAGTATTGCAGGGTGGGGCCAAGAAAGAAGCAGAGCCCGGGGTGAGCGCCCCGAACTCTGCAATAACCGCGGGGAACCCCGCGCATCAACGATGTCTTCATTTTGGTGCAGGTCCCCCGCTATGTCCAGCCTTTCTTTGGGTCCCCAGACGAGGGACCAATGGCACTATTCGTATGGGTGTTCGAATGCGCGCGATGCCACGAGCACACGTTTATGTGTACGCGGTGCATTGGAGGACGCAAGTACTGCGATTCTTGCGCCAATCAGATTAATAAAGATTCTGTGCGCGAGGCTGGGCGACGCTACCAAAAGACTACCAAGGGACGCAAAAACCATAACCTGCGGCAGCAGCGGCTTCGCGCTCGCCAGGATGTTCAGTCGGGGAGCCTGGGAGCAATCGGCTATTCGTCGGACAACGCCTGTGCCGCTGGCGCCGAGCCGCTGGAGGCAGTAGCTCCGGCAACGTCGAAACCAAAAGTGACGCATGAGTCCATTCGGCCGTCAAGCGACATTGATGTAAAGCTGACTCAGGCGCCCCGGGTCGCGGCTTACGTGGCCACGTTGCCCAGCGCCGAAGGAGACAAGAATGAGACTCAATGGTCAGGAGAAGGCAAGAGGCGTCAGGATGTCGCGGCAGTGCTTGCCCTGCTGCGAGACAACGCGCGGGAAGGGCGGCCAGTCATGGCGGCGTGCTGCTGCTGTGGCCGAATTGGAGAGGTCGTTGCTTACGACGGCATACCGCGAATTATTCGCGGTCATGCACACAGTCTCGATCCAGGGTGAGAACGCGGCGCATGACGGATGAGGTGACATCGACGCTGGAGCTGGCGCCGAGCGAGCTGGACGAAGCGCTCTCGTCGATGCGGCTTTGCTCTCCGCAAGCGCAGCAAGCGATGCAACAGTCGCTGTCGCGTCTCGGTCAGCTGACACCGGTGCAAGCCTTCCGGGTGGGCGCACGCCTCGAAGTGTTCGATGGCCTCAAGCGGTTGCGCGCGGCGCGCGAGCTGTCGTGGGCCATGCTGCGGGTAGAGGTACACGCACTCAATACCGTCGGCGCCAAGGTGCGGCTTCTGTGCTGCAACGCCGGCGCGGGGCTCGCCGAACTCGAAGAGGCGTGGCTGGTGCGTTCGCTGTACAGGGATGATCGGCTCAATCAGCCCCAGATCGCCGTCATGCTGTCGCGCCACAAGAGCTGGGTGAGCCGCAGGTTGGCTCTGGCGGAGGGCATGTCCGACGAGCTGACCGCGAGTC
>JAGMDA010000552.1 GCA_023128935.1 Candidatus Eiseniibacteriota bacterium
TGACGCATTTGCGGTGTGGAATCCCTGCCGCAAACTCCTTGATCACGCGTGGGGCCCTTTGTTAGCGTTGCCCGCGCTCAGTGGGATCAACCTTGAGCTGGGCGGGAATATGTGCGGAATAAGTGGACTGGAAAGTAAATGCTCGATTCATTGAAGGCATTCATCAGCAGGCTCTTGACCCGGATCTTCGGTAGTAAGGCCGCGCGGGATCTCAAGGCACTGTTGCCTCTGGTAGATGAGATCAACGCGGCCTATGAACCGTTGTCTGCCCTGAGTGACGAGGAGCTGCGAGGCAAGACCGAGGAGTTCCGCCAGCGGTTGCGCGACGGGGAAACCGTCGATGACCTGATGGTGGAAGCATTCGCGGTCGTCAAGGATGCTTGCCGCCGGCATGTGGGCCGCAAGTGGTCTGTCGTGGGGCATGAGATCACTTGGAACATGGTGCCATTCGACGTACAGTTGATGGGCGCTATCGTCCTCCATCGGGGCACGATCACGGAGATGGCCACCGGCGAGGGAAAAACCCTGGTGGCCGTCATGCCACTCTACCTCAATGCGCTTCCCGACAAGGGCTGCCACCTCGTTACAGTCAACGATTATCTCGCGCGCCGCGATAGCCAGTGGATGGGTGAGATCGTGCGGTTTCTGGGACTGAAGGTCGGTGTGATCTCACATGACATGTCCCCCGAGGCCCGCCGCGAAGCATACGGCTGCGATGTGACCTACGGCACGAACAATGAATTCGGCTTCGACTACCTGCGCGACAACATGGCCGTCCGCAAGGAGGATCAGGTTCAGCGCGGACACTTCTATGTCATTGTCGATGAGGTCGACTCGGTTCTGGTCGATGAGGCCCGCACCCCGCTGATCATCTCAGGTCCCGTGGCCGCCACGCACCAGAAGTACGATGAGCTCCGCAGCCCGGTTGAGAAGCTCGTCAAGGCGCAGAATGTACTCATCGGGGAGATGTTGAACGAAATCACGGCGCTGCTGAACAAGGCCGCGGAACTCACGGACCAGAAGGCGGCGGCCGACAAGGAATACGCAGCCGGTCTCCGCCTGCTTCAGGTCCAGCGCGGGGCTCCCAAACACAAGCGGTTCCTCAAGGTGGTGGCTGACCGCAACCTCAAACCGCTCATTCACCGCGTCGAGACCGACTACATGCGCGATAAACAACTCCATCTCGTCGACGAGGATCTTCTCTTCGCAATCGATGAGCGCGATCACAGCATCAACGTATCGGACAAGGGTCGCGGGTACCTTTCGCCGGAGGACACGGACTACTTCATGCTGCCGGATCTAGCGGAGGCGATGGGGAGCTTGGATGCAGACGAGACGCTGAGTCCGAAGGAGAGGGCCGAGCGCAAGCAGGAGGTGCACCTCAATTACGCGCGCAAGTCCGACGAACTGCACACGATCAACCAGCTGCTGCGCGCCTTTTGCCTCTACGAACGCGACGTGGAGTACGTGGTTCAAGAGGACAAGGTGATGATTGTCGATGAGTTCACGGGACGGCTGATGCCCGGACGCCGCTTCAGTGATGGACTCCACCAGGCTCTGGAGGCGAAGGAACGCGTGCGGGTTGAGGGAGAAACGCAGACCTGGGCGACGATCACGCTACAGAATTTCTTTCGGCTCTACGAGAAGCTGGCCGGGATGACGGGGACCGCGGAGACCGAAGCCGGCGAGCTCTGGGAGATATACAAGCTCGATGTAGTGGTCATTCCCACAAATGAGGTGGTGCGCCGCGTTGATTACAATGACCTTATCTTTCGGACGCGGAGGGAGAAGTACAACGCTATCATTGACGAGATTGAGCGGGCGCATACCATGGGCCGGCCGGTGCTCGTGGGCACCGTGACCGTGGAAGTATCCGAAACTCTGAGCCGCATGCTAAAGCGCCGCGGGGTCAACCACTCTGTCCTTAACGCCAAGTTCCACCAGAGTGAGGCCGAGGTCGTCTCCAAGGCCGGGTTGCCTGGAGCCGTGACGATCGCCACCAACATGGCTGGGCGTGGAACCGATATCAAGCTCGGTCAGGGCGTCGTCAAGGGCCCCCACTGCCTACTGCGCTCCGCTGCTGGGGAGGGGGAGTGTACGGCGACTGAATCCGCCGCTGCGTGCAAGGCTGACATGCCTTGTGGCCTGCACATCGTAGGCACCGAGCGCCACGACAGCCGCAGGATCGATAGGCAGCTACGAGGCCGCTCGGGGCGCCAGGGCGACCCCGGGTCGAGCCGTTTTTTCCTTTCGCTGGAGGATGACCTGATGCGCCTCTTCGGGGGCGTCGAGCGCATCGGATCCATGATGGATCGGATGGGCCTCCAAGAGGGCGAGGTCATCGAACACGATTTCGTTACTAAGGCCATCGAGCGAGCCCAGAAGAGGGTTGAAGGGCATAACTTCTCCATTCGCAAGCACCTGCTGGAATATGATGATGTAATGAATCAACAACGCGAGGTCATCTATGGCATTCGCAATCAGATCCTGTCAGGGCAGGATCTGCGCCGAGAGATGGAGGGCCTGATTTCCGACCTTGTTGAGCAGAAGCTGGAACTACTGCATGGGCGGGAGAAGGGTAGTCGTGTATTGCTGAGCGAAGCGGAGCAGCAGGCTCTGCGGGAGGCCTTTGAGGAGCTTGAGCGGATCTGCATAGTGCCTTTCCCCCTGATGCATGTCGCTGAAGAAACGCAGGAGAGAGAGACGGCCGCGCGGCAGGAAGGGAAAACGATCACGGAGCAAGCCATCGAGATTGCCCGCTCGGCCTATGAGGCGCGCGAGGCACAGTGGGGCCCGGAGATCACCCGCCAGGTGGAACGTCACGTCTACCTTCGGGTGATCGATGACCACTGGAAGGATCATCTCTATGAAATCGACCTGGTGCGCGGGGGGATCAGCCTGCGGGCTTATGGCCAGAAGGACCCGCTGCTCGAGTACAAGGCTGAGGCTTTCGGGCTCTTCGAAACGATGATGCGCCAGATTGCGGAAGACACTTTGAAGATGTTCTTCAGGGTCCAGCTGCAGCAGCGCCAACCCGCCGCACTGGCGCCACGCGCGACGGACCGCTCACAGGGACAGGAGGTCCACGCATCGGCGGCTGGGCTGGCAGCGGCGGAAACCGCCGCACCGGCGCGCGGTGCCTTTACGGCCCCGGAAGCGGCGGGATCGGGAGTCGGCAGGATGGCCGGGGCAGCGGGAGGCAGTAGAGCTTCCATGCCGCAGCGACCTGAGAAGCAAAAGACCGTTGTAAGGACTGTCAAGAAGGTTGGACGCAACGCCCCGTGTCCCTGCGGAAGCGGCAAAAAATATAAGCATTGCTGTGGCAAGAGCACCTAATAGCCGACAGCTTGACGGAGAATACCGGTGGCTAAGGCGGGCCCCCTTTGCAGGGGCGCCGAGTGCATTTGGAGGAACGGATGGCAAAGCCACTCATCATTGTTGAGTCACCAGCCAAGGCGCGAACCATCTCACGACTGGCGGGGCGCGGCTACAACGTAGTGGCGTCGAATGGCCACGTGCGGGATCTGCCAAAGAGCAAGCTGGGTGTGGACCCAGAAAAGGACTTCGAGCCGCATTACGTAACTATCCGGACCAAGAGCGCGGTCATCAAACAGATGCGCGAGAAGGCGAAGAACTCCGCAGAGATCCTCCTGGCCCCCGACCCTGATCGTGAGGGCGAGGCCATTGCCTGGCACCTGACCAAAGTATTGAGTGGCGATTCGAAGCGCTTCAAACGCCTCGTGTTCCATGAGATCACCCAGCCAGCCATCCGCCAAGCACTGGCCTCACCGCATGAGATCGACATGAACAAGGTCAGTGCCCAGCAGGCCAGGCGCATCTTGGACCGGCTAGTGGGATATCAGCTCTCACCGGTGCTGTGGAAGACGATCCGCTATGGCCTGAGCGCCGGAAGGGTGCAGTCGGTCGCCCTGCGCCTGATCGTGGACCGGGAGCGGGAGGTTGAGGCGTTCGTTGCTGTAGAATACTGGAGCATTCATGCCGCTGCGCTTACAAGCGAGGGTCAGGCACTGCGGATGGGCCTGGTTTCCTGGGAAGGAAAGAGACCGGAGATCCACACTGCAGAGGAAGCCCAGCAGATCATTGACCGCATCAAGGACAAGCCCTTAGAGGTCACGTCTCTCAAGACCAGGCGCCGCAAGCGAAACGCCTCGGCGCCGTTCATCACGAGTACGCTTCAGCAGGATGCCTTCCGCGCCCTGCGCTTCTCCAGTAAGAAGACCATGAAGATCGCCCAGGAACTCTACGAGGGTCTCTCCGTCGGGGATGAGGGTACCGTCGGCCTTATCACCTATATGCGAACCGACTCGACGCGCGTTGCCAATGAGGCGCTCAACGCAGTGCGCGCCTTTGTCGACGAGCGTTTCGGGCATGCCTATCTTCCTGATAAACCGATCGTGTATAAGAAAAAAGGGCGGACTCAGGATGCGCACGAAGCAATCCGCCCAACAGCGGTGAGTCGAACGCCGGAAACCATGGAGCGCTACCTTAACCAAGATCAGCGTAAGCTCTACGGGTTGATCTGGAGGCGTTTCGTCGCCAGTCAGATGTGCCCGCAAGAGCTGGAGATCAGTACAGTTGAAGCATCCTGCGCGCCTGCGGTCTTCCGGGCATCGGGCAAGCGCGTGGCCTTCGATGGATTCACCCGTCTCTACGAAGCCAAGGAACCCAAAGCTCGCCGCGAGCAGCAGCCTAAGGAGGCAGGGCAAGATGCAGCCAATGGCAGGCTCGCCGAGGGCGAAGCAGCCGTCGAGGTCCTTCCCAAGGTTCATGAGGGCGAGCAGCTGCAGGTCAAGGAATACAGCCCGAAGCAGCACTTCACGGAACCGCCCACGCGTTACAGTGAGGCCAGCCTAATCAAAGCACTGGAGGAAAACGGCATTGGTCGGCCAAGCACATATGCGACCATTGTGAGCACAATCCTGACGCGCGACTACGTCAACCGCGATAAAGGGCGCCTGGTACCCACCGATCTAGGGGGTACGGTTGTGGACCTGCTGGTCCGCAATTTCCCGAAGGTCATGAATGTTGATTTCACGGCCCACATGGAACAGGAATTAGACCGGGTGGAGGAGGGCCGAGACGGTTGGGTGGCGGTGGTGCGCGAGTTCTATGAGCCATTCAAAGAAAGCCTTCAGGCGGTTGCCGGGAAGGTTGAGGAACTCAAGCGCGCCGTCCAGGTGCCGACGGGCCAAGTCTGTGAGAAATGCGAGGCTCCCATGGTGCGCAAGTTCGGGCGCAACGGGCCGTTCCTGGCATGTTCGCGGTACCCGGATTGCAAACACACACAGCCTCTGCGGGACGATGAGAAGCCGCAGCTCACCTCCCATACATGCCCGAAATGTGGTAGCCCGCTCATGCTCCGCACGGGCAGATTTGGACGCTTCCTAGCCTGCAGCAACTACCCCCAATGCAAGACCACGCGACCCGTCCCTGTCGGTGTGGCCTGCCCCGAGGAGGGCTGCGAAGGGCAGCTGGTGGAGAAGCGCACCAGAAATGGCCGGGCCTTCTTCGGGTGCGACCAGTACCCAAAGTGCAAGTATGCCGTCTGGGATAGACCCTTCCCGCAGCGATGTCCGGAGTGCGGGCATCCATTCATGCTGATGCGTGAAACGAAGCGCGCAGGAGCACACTACGCCTGCCCGCGCTGCAAGGCCACCTGCCAGCGCGAAGGTGAGAGGGAGCCGAGGTGTGAGGAGAGCGCATAGCGCCAAGCGGCTGCCCGTGGATCTACCTGCCGCGGCGGTTGAGACCGCCGATGCGTCCCTGCAGGCCGCCCTGCAGGCATTCCTTCGTGAGCTGTGGCATCTCGGGGGCTACAGCGAACGGACAGTAGATGCCTATGGGGGAGACCTGGCTGCCTTCTTTGGCTGCGTGGCCCGCGCAACTGGGCGCCAGGCCGGTCTCTCGGATCTGGACGCAGCGCACATGCGCTTGTGGCTTGCGTCCCAGCACGCGCGGGGCGCAAGTCCGCGCAGCGTTGTGCGTCGTCGTTCGGCCTTGCGCCGCTTCACGCGCTTCCTGACGCGCGAAGGGCTGCTGGAGAGCGACCCTGCTCCACACCTGCCAGCACCGAAGATCGGTCGGCCATTGCCGCGCGCCCTGGACGCCGGGAAGCTCAAGCAGGTGCTCGAGGGCTCATGGGGCAGCTCTGCCTTGGATCTCCGTGATCTGAGCATCTGTGAGCTGCTCTACGGGGCCGGCCTGCGAGTCTCCGAACTCGTGGGATTGGACCTCACCGATCTCGACGTGGACGGTGGATGGTTGCGGGTCATGGGCAAGGGTGCTCGGGAGCGTACAGCCTGCTTTGGGACCCATGCGAAGGCCGCGCTCAAACGCTATCTGGATGTGCGCGATCAGTTGTACCAGCAGGGAGGCGGGACAGAGGCCGAGGCAGCTGCTCTTTTCCTGAATGCGCGCGGCGGACGTCTTTCCACCCGTTCGGTGCAGCGGATCGTTGGCCGGCGCCTCTGGGACCCGGCTCTCGGAAAGGTCAATCCTCACCTCCTGCGGCACAGCTTCGCAACCCACATGCTGGATTGCGGTGCCGACTTGAGGGCTATCCAGGCACTGCTGGGTCACCGCTCGCTCGCAACAACCGAGGTCTACACCCACGTTTCGATTGCCAAGATGCGCGCAGCGGTCGATAAGGCCCATCCGCGGTCGCGCTGAGATGAGAGATATACCATGAGTCATACAACCTGGAGCGGAACGACCGTGATGGGCTGCCTGCATGACAGGGAGGCGGCCATCGCCTGCGACGGGCAGGTGACAGCCGACACGGTTGTTCTGAAGACCACGGCGCGCAAGATCCGGCGCATCTTCCACGGCAAGGTCCTGGTGGGTTTTGCTGGGGGGGCAGCAGATGGCCTCCACCTCTTCGAGCGCTTCGAAGCACAGATGGAGGCCCACCGGGGTAGACTGCAGCGCGCCGCGGTGGAACTGGCCAAGGAATGGCGTTCGGATAAGATCCTCCGACGCCTGGAGGCACAGCTGATCGCCATGGATAGTGAGCATGCCTTCCTGATCTCAGGGGCCGGCGATGTCCTGGAACCTGACGATGGCATCGTGGCCATCGGTTCAGGCGCGCCCTATGCGCTGGCGGCCTGCCGCGCACTCATGCGCTTTAGAAAGGACCTGGCAATTGACCAGGTGGTTAGAGAATCCTTGCAGATCGCATCCGAGATCTGTATCTATACAAACAATGAGATTCAGGTTGAGAAGTTGTAGCAGCGGACAGACGGCTGCACAGAGGCGCACAGATGAAGAACATCCAAGAGTTAACCCCATCGCAGATCGTCCGTGAACTGGATCGCTACATCATCGGACAGGATGACGCGAAACGCAGTGTGGCGATTGCCCTTCGCAATCGGTACCGGCGCAGGCAGGTTACCTCTGAAATCCGTGAAGAGATCCTGCCGAACAACATTATCATGATCGGCCCCACTGGTGTGGGCAAGACGGAGATCGCCCGTAGGCTGGCGCGGCTAGCCAACGCTCCCTTCCTCAAGATTGAGGCGTCTAAATTCACCGAGGTTGGTTACGTAGGCCGCGATGTGGAATCGATGATCCGGGATCTGACCGAAATCTCCGTCAATATGATCCGCGTGGAGATGTCAAAGAAGGTGCTCTCCAAGGCCGAGCGCAACCTAGAGGAGCGGATCCTGGGTCTTTTGCTGCCGAAGAAGCCAAAACCCCCGAGCCGCAAGGAAGTCGCTGCGATGATGCCTTCGCTCTTCACTCCTGACGCAGACGGTGACGCGCGGACAGATGGCACGCAGCCACCTGACGAGGACCACCACGCACGCTGGCAACGCACCCGCGAGAAACTCCGCCAGCAACTCCGGGATGGAGAACTCGACGAGCGCGATGTCGATGTCGATGTCGAAGTGCGTTCATCCATGCCCAGCGTGGAGATCTTCTCCCACGCCGGGCTCGAGGAGATGGAGTTCAATCTGCCTGAGCCGCTAAAGTCACTGCTGCCCTCCAAGACGAAGAAACGGCGCATGATGATCGGGGAAGCCCGAAACGTGCTGCTGAACGAAGAGACCGCGCGTCTGATTGACATGGACAAGGTGGTGGAGACGGCCCTGAGGCTCGTACAGAGTTCCGGTATCATTTTCCTCGATGAGATAGACAAAATTGCCAGCGGAAGTGGCGGCTATGGGCCTGACGTGTCGCGTCAGGGTGTGCAACGAGATCTGCTACCCATTATAGAAGGTTCGAGCGTCCCGACCCGCTATGGCCTTGTTAAGACGGATCATATCCTGTTCATTGCGGCCGGGGCCTTTCACATCTGCAAACCGTCCGATCTAGTCCCGGAGCTTCAGGGCCGTTTCCCTATT
>JAGMDA010000553.1 GCA_023128935.1 Candidatus Eiseniibacteriota bacterium
GCTACGCCTTCGTCGCCGCGCCTCGTCCTCGACGCCCGGTCCTCGCCGAAAACGGGAACTTATTCTTACGCGAGCCCTAAGGGCTCGCGTAGAAACACAGATGCAAGTCGCAGGACCGGCACCTTGTTGGAATTGATTTCACCAAGCGCCCGTGCCTACAATCCATCCGCTCCACATCGGGCGCGATCGAGCCTCCGAACAGACACGGAAAGCCGTGGACAAAGCGCCTTGGTTGGATGACTCCGGTCACGGTTCGAGCGGCGCAGGAAGATCGCATGGAAACGACTCTGGAGGAAGGCATGCTTGCCAAGAGAATGGAACGTGTCAAGCCATCACCCACACTGGCGGTGAGCGCAAGGGCCAAGGAGATGGCCGCCAAGGGTATCGATGTGGTCAATTTCAGTGTTGGCGAGCCCGACTTCCCAACGCCGACGTCAGTCAAGGACGCCGGCATCCGAGCTATCCAGGAGGATTTCACTCACTACACCATGGCCGCCGGGATCCCTGAGCTTCGAGAGGCGATCTGCGAGAAGCTGCTCCGCGACAACGGCTTGGCATACAAACCATCTGAGGTATTGGTGTCCACTGGTGCCAAGCAATCATTGTACAACCTCTCGGTGGCGCTCTTCGAGCCGGGAGACGAGGTGCTGATCCCCAGTCCCTGCTGGGTTTCCTACGAACCACAAGTCGTGCTTGCGGGGGCCAACGCCGTGCTAATCGAAGCCCCGGCCGAAACCGGCTTCAGGGTAAGCCCCAAGCAGATTGAACAGGCCATCACACCCAAGACCAAAGCCATCATCCTCAACAGCCCAAGCAACCCAACTGGTGGCGTCTACGCGCGGCAAGACCTGGAAGCCCTGTCGGCTGTGCTCAAGCGCCATGGCGTCCTCGTCATCGCCGACGAGATCTATGAGAAGCTCGTCTACGACGGCTTTACCTTTACGAGCTTCCCCACGGTAGATGCCCACTGGAAAGAGCACTGTGTCGTCATCAATGGTGTCTCGAAGTCCCACGCCATGACGGGATGGCGGATTGGCTACGCCGCCGGGCCGGCTGAGATCATCGCGGCTGCCGGCAAGATCCAGGGCCACAGCACCTCCAACCCCAACTCCATTGCACAGAAGGCCGCTCTCGAGGCAATCACCGGGCCACAGGACGCAGTTGAGACAATGCGACGAGCCTTCGAAGAGCGGCGCAATTTGATGCTGTCCCTCATGGAAGGCATCCCCAAAGTCACTTGCTCGAAACCCCAAGGCGCCTTCTACCTCTTCCCAGACTGGAGCCACTACATCGGGCGCCGCGCAGGGGGTCATCAGCTCCGCACATGCGTTGACCTGGCAAGCTACTTGCTCGAAGACGCCCATGTGGCAGTGGTTCCAGGCTCGGGATTTGGGACGACGCGGGGGTTCTTGCGCTTCTCCTACGCATCTTCGCCAGAGCGGATCCGGGAGGGCATGCAACGCGTGAGGGAAGCGGCAGCCTTGGTGACAAGCTCGGGCTAGCCAGACTCCTGCTCCGATACCTTCATCAGATGGGCGAGAACCGCCTCGGCAAAGGAAGTGAACTCTTGGCTGTCAACGACCCACGTGGCGCTGCTCGCCTCTTGGATGCCGCTGGTCTCCACCGAATCAGCTGCAGCCAGAGCTGCGGGAAAATAACCCTGTGCCGCGAGCGCAAATGACTCGATCAAGAAGAGGTCACTGGCATTGAAGCTCGTGCGGTGTTCAAAGATGAAGTTGGAGTCCCAGACTCTCGCGCTCTGGGCATCTGTAACGGCAGCGTCTAAACTGCTTTCACCTGATAAAGCCAGGTTGGCCGCAGCACGGCCACCAAGGATCTCTGCTCCTTCCTCACCCTCGGAGATAGCTGTATCGTAGCTGGAGAGCGCGGACTCGAAGTCGGAGTTGGAGGCACCCTGGGCCAAGTATGTCCACCCCTGGCCCACGTAAGCTGGCCCGTAGCTGGAATACACTTCAATCGCGTCGTCAAAAGATGAAAGCGCCCCCGCTAAATCGCCCTGCTCAAACTGGGTCCACCCCTGCTCCGTCAACTCCGCTGCTGTGGATCTCGGATCAGGACCGGCGGGATCGTCTTCACTGCAGCCCACTAGTAGGAAGAGCGATGCAAGACCGGCTCCTAGATAGACTGCCCAGAACCTGCCGGGTCTTTTCCTCATCGCGTGGCATCGTTTCATGACTCTCTCTCCACGGCTCAATTGTCCAGCCGTCAGCCCACGGTTTGATCGTCTAGCCATCAGTCCACTCCACATTGTTAGAACTCAACTGTGATCGAAGCTTCTCCGGATTGGGATCCGCTCGTCCCGGAAGCCGTGAGCATTGTGGAAGCATTGCTTTCCGGAACATGTAGAATTCCCAGGTATGTCCTTTCCAATGCGTCAAGAGCAGACATGACGACATCTCCCAGTTCCGTAGTGACTGTCGGTGCAGCATCCAGCGTTCTATCGGATGTGACGAAGACCTGAATCGTACGAACTCGGGCCGGGTTCTTGAGAACGAAGATCCGCATCGTCGGAGCAGTCTCCTCTCCAGAGGTGTGAATCGAGATTGAGCCTGCCTCTGCAGTCACCGGAAGCGACCGGCCCTCAGGAGCGATCAGCATGGTAGACGCGGGCGTTATGGCCGTTTGGGAACCCGGGACGCCCACAAGATCAAAAGTCAGGCTGGCGATGGATCCAGCACCCGTGGCAAGATACGATGCACCCTCACAGGACATGCTGACACGCAGGGCATCATCACCCATAGTCGTCACCGTGAACGACATGCCCGTCCCGCGGTCCGCCACCTCTCCGCGCGAGAAGACCACGACGGAAGTATTGAATGAGATGTCCGTCTGGAACTCCTTGACCACGTCGTTGTTTAGCAGGCCTAAGATAATCGTTGCCTGGCCCCCGCTCGACCCAGAGGCCGTTCCCACACTCAGCGAGTTCTGGCTCGCTGGCCGTAAGATCTCGAAGTCGCCCGAGCTGGCCGAGCCTTCGAGCACTCCATCATTCGCCGTCACTCTCACCCTGGCCTGGACCGTAGAGACATCTGGCAGCGTCCAATGGTAGAAACCCGTATTGGCCTGTGAGGTAGCGATGTCAGTCCATGAACCGCCGCTGTCGGTCGAGTAGGCCAGAGCAATCGTGATTGAATCGGGAGGAGTGTCGGGATCCGCTACCTCATACGTAATCGTGTTGATCGACAAAGCCTCCCAGCTCTCTCCTCCCGTGGGAGATGTGATAGTGACTGTCGGAAGGCTATCCCCTGCCGCTTTCATGATGGAAATTGACCCGGTCGCGGTCCTGCCCGGCACCGGCGTTGCATTTGCAGAGGAACCGGTGAGTGTGCGCTCGCCCCAAGGACCCGAGGTTGCCTGGACTGGAAATAGCAACGCCAGCATCCCTGCCACCATCGCAAGCACCACCAGAGCTCGTGGGCGAACCTGTCTGGAACGGCTGAGAACTCTCATAGGACCTCACCTCAGTTCATCCCCGGCGGGAAGAACGCATTCTAGCTAGTTGGCCACGGAGCCTTGCAGAAGGCAGATCTCGACGATACGACTGCAGGAGCGATGGTCAAGCAAAACCTTCCCAGCTGCACCGAAGCGCCCGCATGCCCGACGCTCCACCCTCGTTTGTGGAGGAGCTGTCCCCCGGGACCAGCGGAGCTGTTCGCTGTTCACAATCGGATGCGAACTGAGGGATCCCTGCACCCAACAGCCACATCACCAGCGCCTTGATCGTCCACTCGCGATTCCCCCCGCCGAGGGCTGAGACTCTCCACGCCAAGCCCCAGCCCACTTCGCTCGTCTCGGGTGGCTTGCGTGCCCCCCAGAGGATCCCCGGGGCTCAGTACTGTCTGAAT
>JAGMDA010000554.1 GCA_023128935.1 Candidatus Eiseniibacteriota bacterium
CGATCCCTGGACCGGCGGGCTCCGCGACCGGAGCGCTGTCTGGAACCAGCAGGAGAGCCAATGCAAGCCCCCAGAGAACCGCGCGCCACCTCATTATGACCCTCCCGCTCATCGCTTCGCCTTCAAGTAAAACACGCGCATTCCCGGTCGGTTCCTGGCGGCCCACGCAGGCAACCGCACTCTACGCAAGACGTTGCGGAAACGTAGCGAGGCGGGATCGGCCCGCGGCCCATCCCGCCTCGCTACGGCGGTCTCGTCAATCCAGCCGGGTTAGGGCCAACTTCTCACCGGGCTCCGCCTCTGGCCTCATGGGCGGAGCGCATCTCCAGGATCAGGGCGCTGGCCACAAAGACCGAAGAATAAGTTCCCACGATGATCCCAATGGTTATGGCAAACGCGAAGTCATGAATCACCTCGCCCCCGAAGATGAGCAGCGCGAGAGCACCAAAGAGCGTGGTGACCGAAGTGATCACCGTGCGCGAGAGCATCTGGTTGATGCTGACATCGAGCACCCGGTGGAAGGATTCCCTGCGCAGGCGCACCAATTGCTCGCGGATGCGATCGAAGACCACAATTGAATCATTGATCGAATAGCCCGCGATCGTGAGCAGCGCAGCCACAACCGGCATTGTGATTTCCTTGTCTAGCAGCGAAAAAAACGTGAGCGTGACCAGCACGTCGTGCACGAGGGCGGCCACGGCCCCCAGCCCGAACTTCAGCTCAAACCGCAGCCCGATATAAATCAGAATCAGCCCCAGAGCGAGTATGATGGCCCAGTAAGCCTGGCCGCGGATCTCCTTGCCGATCTTGGCCCCGACACTCTCCTCCCGAAGCAGTTCGGCATCTAGGCCAGAGATGCTCAAGAGGAGTTCATCACGGATCAGCGCCGAAGGAGACGCCTCACTGGCCTTTTGCTCGATGATCTCTGGGATGCGGATTAGCACGTCGCTGGTGCCCGAAATGGCCTGAATCTCCGCGCTCGGGAATCCGGCCTCAGAGACCGCTGCGCGCACAGTCTCAATCGGCACCTTCTCGCTCAGGCGAAACTCGACCAGGCGCCCGCCTTCGAAATCAATGCCATAACGGAACCCTCCGTGGACAATGAAGGAGATTATTCCGATAAGAATGACCGCCGCGGAAACGAAGTAGAAACTGCGGCGCCTTGCCATGAAACCGATATGCGTTTCGCCCAACAACCTCAGCATTGTCTCTAGATCCCCCTAGACACCGAGCCCGGATGCGCCAACCGGGCGCCAGGCAACCTATATCGACAGCTTCTCGACGCCCGGTCTGTTGGCATAGTTATCCAAAACCATCCGCGTGACCAACACGGCCGTATACAGGTTCGCGAGGACCCCGATGAACAGGGTCGTCGCAAACCCCTGGATTGGCCCGCTCGCGATCCACCAGAGCACACCAGAACTGATTAGGGTCGTGACATTGGCATCTATAATGGCGCGGAATGCCCGATTGTAGCCGGCCTCCACAGCTCCCCGGATCTTCTTTCCAGCACGCATCTCCTCGCGGATGCGCTCAAAGATAAGCACATTCGCATCCACGGCCATGCCGATGGTCAGGACGATGCCGCCGATGCCAGGCAGCGTGAGGGTCCCACGCATGCCAGCCAACGCAGCCAGCAGGAAGATCAAATTCAGGGTCAACGCGATCAGCGCAATAACACCACAACCGCGATAATAGACCAGCATAAAGATGCCAACCAGGATCATGCCCACCAGCGCGGCGCGTACCCCCATCCGGATCGAGTCGGCGCCGAGCGACGGCCCAACCGTCATTTCCTGGATGATGTTGATATCCGCGGGGAGCGCACCAATCTGCAGCACGATGGCTAGATCCTTGGCCTCCTCGTCGGTGAAGCTGCCCGTAATCGAGGCCTGACCGGTCGGAATGCGCTCTTTGATCCGCGGTGCAGAGGCCACCTTGTCATCCAGCACGATTGCTAGGAAGCGCCCGACGTTCTGGGAGGTGATGCGGCGGAACTTGCGGGCCCCCTGGGCATTCATGTTCAAGCTGATGCTCGAGGCGTTCGGCCGCGTAGGATCACCGCCGATGCGACGCACCGCGTTGGAGACGCCGCTGCCATCCATCTGCGACCGCCGGTCGCAAACATAGAGTATACGACCCAGGTAACCCTGGTATGGCTCGGGATTCCTGCCCCAATGCAGCTGCGCATCAATCGGGAGGATGGAATCGATATCCACTGAAGCCAGCAGTCCCTGGACCTCCAGCATATCCGATTCGGGGAAGAAGGCACCCTGGAAAGGCATCTCGGGCCAGAATGGCATGCGCTCGGTCAGTGGGCGCATGAACTCGATCTCCGCTGAATCAGTCTCCGCGCCAGCCACTCTGGTAGCCAGGATCCGGTCGAGGCGCTCGATGATCCGGCGGGTCTCGACTTCCGCCTTCAGAAGCTTGAACTCGAGCCGGGCTGTCTGACCGATCAGCTTGACCGCCCGCTCTTTGTCCAGGAGCCCGGGCAGCTCAATGACGATCCGGTCCTCACCTTGGGGTTGGATGGTGGGCTCCGCCACCCCGAAGCGGTCCACGCGGTTGCGCAGGATTTGGATCGCCCGGTCCATCGCCGCCGGAACCTCCGAATCCCGGAGCGTGGAGCGATCCAGCTCGAGCACGAGATGCATCCCACCCTGGAGATCCAGTCCAAGCTTCAGCGCGTTATCACGAAGATGGTCCACTTTTTCTGCGGGCAGCGCTGCGAGCTGCTCAGGGCTCATCGTGTAGTAACGCAGGGAGGGCAGGAGCGCATAGACGGAAAGCCCAAGCAACGCGATGAGGCTGATCAGCTTCCACCGGAAGTTACCACGCATTCGAGAATCCTCCACCGCACATAGAGTTCCGCAAGAACACAGACTGGAAAGTCTACGTGAGTCAGTCAACGAGGGTCAACTGGAGAAATGTTGGTCCGCGGCCTCGCCCTGACTTCTCACCGGTCCTCGTCGCAAAGCAAGAGCCAGAAATCCGGCATCAGAATGGCGGAGGCAAGTTGGGGGAGCGGCTTGTTTCCACAATCACAGTCGCCAGCGTCTCACCGCCACTGCCCACGACCAGGGTGAGGCGCTGCAGCGGCCATTGGCCGACGCGCTCGAGGATCTCCTCGCGGCCCTCCAGCACATCCATCCCAAGGCTCTGGATTCCCGCCGAAACGCGGGCGTTCCATTGAATCAGGCTTTCCGAGGACCGCAGCCTGCCAACCCACTCCATCGGGAGAGTGGTATCGCGGCTGTGCCACTCGGCTTGCGGCAGGAGGATCGCTGCCAGGCCGTTCGCCTGCGCCCGGAGGCACTCAGGTTCGTTCGCGGCGCCAGGATCAGGCTTCCCGTCCCAGCGCAGCACCCCTCCCACCCAGAGCAGCAGCAGCGTTGCGACGCCACCAGCCAGGAAGGTCAAGAAAAAAGGGCCGAGACGCAAGAGCCTCGAACCACTAGTCTTTCCCTTTTTCCTGCGCGGTCCCACCCTTTGGATTTCCTCGTGTCCCCGTGGGGGCTAGGTTCCTCCGCCCCCGACACTGATCTCTTGCCACTCCACAATCGTCCAGATGGAATCGCCTTCGGTGTCCGTCCATCCGTTCTTTCTGAACCAGAACTGCTCTTGACCGTTATCCATTTCATAGCCCTGCGCGGGCTCGTCGGGGTGCGACGGGGTCACGCCGAAGAGGAAGAGGTCAACGTTCATGATGACTGTAGTATACCAAGGATCTTCCAGCGTGGACTTTACTTCGTCAAATACAATGTTGCTTTCCATCACGCGGTCGAAGGTCAGGCGCAGCGTCTGCACCAGCTCCCCGTCAAACATATTCTCGTGGACCCCGATCTCTTGCTGCCGGTCGAAGCACTCTGCAATGTTCTGATCGTCAGGCGATAGGATGAAGGTGAAATCGCCGGCCAGGAGGCTGTCATACTCGGTGATATCCCGCTCGTCATAGGCAACCTTGAGGTTCTCGAGGAGGTTCTTCGGGGATGTGCGCGGCAGGAACGTCGGCTTGAATGGCTCAGGATCGGTCTTACGGGTATCCGTGGAGAACGGACACCCTACCAGTCCCGCTAGGACAAAGACGCAGAGGCTCGATGTCAGGACTTGGATGAGGCGTTTCATGAGCAACCTCTCTTTGCTTGGCGGTGCTAACCGGCACGCATCTCCATCAGCACCACCTATCGTCGATGTCAGTGTGCTGCTAGACCCTGCAGTTGCTACCCAGCAGATCCTGGCAGGTTTCGACCAAACTGCGCCTTTCCCAGGCAGGTCTTGACCAGATCGCGCTCCCCCTGATAGGTCTTAGGCCGTAACTGATTCAGTCTCAACCAGATGGCCTTCCCGCAGGTCCCTAGGCATGCTCTAGATCCGCATCTCTCACCAATTATACGCTGCGTGGTGAGGCCCAAACTACTCCCATGTTACCACCTTTTGCACCCGCAGCCAGCCCCAGGTGAGGTTGCCCGTGTCATCCCGCTTGTCGATCCACTTGCTGACATACCAGAGCCCGGTGCCGTCATCCTGGAACCAGAGGTCAGCAAACCCCGAATACACAGACGTCTTCGAACCCTCCTCGAAAGTGAGCCGATAGCCCAAGTCTTTGTAATAGCGTTCCGAGGCCGACTCGTCGATTGAGTCCGATACGCCTGGGGTGAAGAACCACTCGACATCCAATGTGGCGTCTGTGCTCGTCAGGATGCCCCTCATCCGCTCTTCTTCTTTGTCCTTGGTCCAGTCCGGAAATTGGTCCTCGCCCAGATCCGCCTCATCCCCCGGGTCCAGGACCATCTCCAGCAGGCCGCTGGCAAAGGATGCGCCATAGTTCGTCAGGGCCTTGGCCTCCAGAGCACGCTCCATGTTCCCCAGTGCGTCATAGAGCACCTCGGGATCCACCCATACTACCCCGGTCCCGCCATTGCCGGGATCCTCGGGGTCCCGGGGGGTAAAGAGACATCCTCCCAGCGCCCAGGTAATTAGCAGGCTGCCCAGCAGCACTCGCAATGTCATTCCCACTTGGCGGCCCCTCCGCTCCTCAATCAAATGTTATATCGATCTCTGCCTTGATATTCCAGTAGTCATCCTCAACATCGCTGCTGGTCCTGGCAAAATTCGCATTCAGATCTAGCCCGTTCGCGAAGCGTTTGCGGAGCCCGACTTCCCCTGTGAAGGTGTGTTTTGTCCTGCGGTTCATCACCCCGGTCGATATATTCGTTCGCGAGTTGATATCGAGCACCTCAATGACTTTAACGGAAACCACCTTTGTCACGTCGCACTTGACCATCACCTTCAGATTCTGGCGTAGCCGATCCTGGCTCTCCATATACACGCGTTTTTCCGTGCTCCCCCTGTACACGTACGCGCCGCTGTCATTGCTCTGGAAGATATAGTCCATGACAATCCGAGACCGGTGCCAGAGCCGCGCTGTTACCCCGGTTGTCACGCGGTTTGACCTGGAGAGTGTGTTCTGGCTCTCGTTAAAGACATAATAGACATAATTTGCACTGAGCTGGAAGACCTGTTTGACAGATACCCCATAGGGCAGGGCGGCTCGGTAGTCCGCGAGAATTTTATAGTCCTTACGCGTTTGAGTCTGCGCGGAAGACTCGCGGGGGATCTTGATGTTCTGCTCCTCAGTCCACGAGTAGGAGAGCTTGGATTGAAAGTCGTCTGAGGGTGTGTATCTTGCTTCGATAGTCGCTTCCGACCGCAGCCGGTCACTATCGAGCGAGCGGTCTTCATAGAAATCCTGCGTGAGCGTAGCCCCCACATGCCCCGTTAGGGTCAGGCGCTCAGCGATCCCCGAAGCGCCAGTTGAGGTTGCCCGCTGGCCGAATGACCGGGAAAGCTCAGCCCGGAAATTTTTCCTCTTCGTATCGTAGCTTGTCT
>JAGMDA010000555.1 GCA_023128935.1 Candidatus Eiseniibacteriota bacterium
GAAACGCGGCCACTGGACGATTGTCGATGTAGACCGTGATTGTATTAGGATCGATTTGCTCGGTCCCCGCGCCGTTCAGGTATCCGAAGATCTCAGGACTCTGGTCCGTGTAGTTCCAGCGTCCAATATACGGGCTGTCCGGCGTGAAGGCGACGATCTCGATGGGCGGATTCTTCGGCGAGGTAAAGAGTGCATACCTGCACCGATCCGTCCCAAGCTCAGCCACCTGGAATGAGATCTCGTTGTTTGTGATGTCAACGCTCACGGCTTTCAGGTGCTCACTGCTCCAGTCGTCGCTAGCCTGATCCCATGCACGCACCTGCAGGAACGGCTCCTTCATTGCGAGCAAGGCATCATCACCCTCCAACAGAGCCAGCAGCAGGGCCTCGTCATACTGGATTGTGATCGTCGGCAGATACCCGGGTGTCCCCGCGGCAGCCGCCCCACCGACCGGGCCGATGTGATAGCAGCTGTTCGGGATCAGCGTCAGGTAGCGCGCGTCATCCCCCAGCACGTCGGGAGCCTTCGTCGCGCAGAGCATGAAGCAATTATTCCATGCGGTCCCACTCGGCACCTCCGCTGTCGCGTGGAGGTAGGCGCTATCACCCTCAGACCAGTATCCCGGCACACTCACCGGTCCGTTCGATCCTAGATCGGCCGTGGTTTCGTAGGACCACAGATACGCGCTGTGGAGGTCTATAGCGGCGGTCTCTGTGTGCAGGGCCGTGACAAAGACCATGCTCTTGCCACAGTGCTGCTGCGGAACTTCGAAAGCACCCTGCCAGGTAGCCTCAGCCCCGTTCATGCGGTTCATTGCAACCCACTGCTCACGTGAGGCATTCGACGTCGGAACATTGTCCGGTGCCGGCGTCAATGCAAGCACATGTGGTGTTTGCGTCGCGTCTGTCAGGGTTACCGTGATTACCACCCTGTCCGGGCTGTCTCCACCCACGACCCAGAGCTCTGGATCGGTGACCTCTCCAAGATCCGTCTTCGCCATTAGGTCGCGCGTTCCGTCGAAGAGCTCTACCACCTCGACTACAACCGTCGCCGGATCCGGATCCTGGTTCAGGTCGGCGTCAGTGGCCTGCGCGCGCAGGGTGAGTTCCTCACCAACCGCGAATGCATCCAGATTGATCTGGGTCATCCAGACCTCGTCGGTCGCTGGGTCCGCATCCTGTACGAGAGCCTGCGGGATCCCGATCCCTATCCATCCGTCCTCGCCTGTTTCCTCATTTACGAGCTCAGGATTGAAGAGCTCGATCTGAACCTGCGTGATCGCTGCATCGCAGTAGGCCAATGCATAGATCTGGCAGTAGGTACCCGGATCATCACCGCACACTTCCGTCCAAACCCTGAATCCGTTGATGCGCGCCACAGGCGGCCGCATCTCCTTGACGCGGATCTGGACAACCTCGCTTATGCCGATGTTGCAGACTTCATCCTTCGCGCGCGCCCGGACCCAGTAGGCCCCGTCGGTCAAGCCGCTCGTGTGCCAGACCTCGGACTCCTGGACCTCCCAGGTGATCGGTGTCCCTTCCGGAACCTCCCAGCCCCCGAAGGCCTGCCAATCCGCGGTGCCAGGATCCGCCACGACATAGGCCGCCTCGAAGATTATCTGTATCACGCCGGTCTCCACCGCCTCCGGCAAACCGGCTTCGAGATCGCGGGCTGTTGCCCAGATCTGGACATCCGTGCCAGCGGTGATATCCGGTATCGTGCCGAAGTCCACCATGTCGATGACGGTGTCATCTCCAGCCGGATCCAGTATCGCAATATTCGTGACCTCGACGTCCGGCGCGGCCGCATCGATCACGACCATCTCCGCCACCACCTCCGTGGTCCGGTTGCCCGAGTAGTCATAGACGGTCAAGCGCACATCGTAGAGCCCCGGCGTCAGGGTGCTCATCTCCCAGCTCGATGAGAAGGTCGTCGTGTTGGCGTCATAGAGCACCTCGGCGGGATTCATGGTCCTGTAGATCCAATTCTCGTCCCCGTCGGGCAGCTCGCTGCGCTTGTACTCCCAGAAGACCTTGTCCCGATCGATGTCGATCGCATCGCTGGTGAAGAGCAGGTCGTACACCAGGCCCTGTGTAGTAAAGGTAAATGTGTCGTTACCGTTGCCCTGGACAGTATCCCAGGTGAACGACGGGCTAGTGGCACCATCTACGAAGCTCACCCAAACGCCGTCGCTCAGGTATCTCTGTACTGCAGTCGTGCTGTTGGTCCAGCCGGCCCCATTCTTCTGCCAGCGGAAGGCAACCCCATCTGCCGCATCACCAGCGCCCAGCATCTCGATCTCGAAGGTCGCATCACTCGCTCCCGTGAAGAAGCCGTGCGGCGCAATCCGCCCACACGCGCTCTGCGACGGGCCGGTGTTGTACTGCCAGATCTCGTTGATACCGTGATCGAAGCAGTCACCGTTCACCCGCTCGGTCCAGTCCGCCCACGTCAGCCCCTCTGCCGGGCACTCACGCATGGCATCATATGGCGTCGAGACCGTGAAGGTCGGTCCGCTGTGGTCGACGACCAGCTTGAAGACGGGCCCCTCCTTCGGTCTACCGGTGTCCTCGTTGATGTCCTCATTGCCGCATTCGTCCGTCGCCACTGCGAAGACCTCACAGGTCGCACCATCTGGCAGCCCGCTCAGATCCCATCCCTCCATCCTCCAGGTGTATGGATTCTGCGCATTCTCCGGATCCTCCACCACATCGATCAATGTCCGGGTCGTCGAGCCCTCCAGTGCCCACAGGAACTCAACGTGCTGGGCGTCATTCTCATGATTCAGGAGCGTCGCCTCCAAGTAGGCGAAGTCCCGCGCATAGATGGCATTATAGAGATGCGGCATTATGATCGGATCGGTGTCGCCCGTGGCTCGTGCGATCTCAGTGATCGTAGCCACAGGTGCCATCGTGTCCTCAACCGTGAAGGTGATGTACCGCTCCTCATCGAACGCCTCCAGCCAGGTCTCGGTGTTCGCCACGATGTCGCTCGCTTGCGCGGACATGTGGTACGACCACCCGACGTTCAAGGCCGTTGAGTTCGAAGCCATCTTATTGAGATCCCAATCGAAGACGTAGGGCCTCGTGAGATCCGGATTCTGATCGCTTGCATCCACGCCCTCTGCGTTCGGGACCTGTGTCCAAGACTCAGCCGTATTCAGGTCATCAGCGAACTTGTAGGCGAAGGTCACTTCATCATCGTCCCTTTCGCTCTCGGTCCGCGCGAATAGCGTAAAGATCCCATTGCGCTGGACCGCAAGCGTCGTCTCGATCTCCGCGGTGGCCGGATCCGCATCCGGGGTCGCCGCCGGCACGGTGTTGTCCACAGTTACCGTCGCCGAACCATGCAGATCGATATCCTCAACGTTGCCCTCGAGGTCGATCGCCCTGGCGATGATCGTGTAGGTCGTATCCGGGAATACGCTCACCCCATAGACGTCCTTGCGTTCTGTATCCCACGTAATCTGCCATAGCGCCCCGACACCTACGAAGCTTCCCCACGCCGGCTGGCACTCGTCCACCTCGATGAGGATCTCCTCATCGGCCGCATTGATCGCCCAGAACTCGACCCGCTCGAGGCCGTTGTCCTCGATCACCGTGCGAGCCACCAGGAAGACACTGTTGGCAACCACAATCTCGTTCGTGCCGCCGATCACATTCGCGTTCACCCAGCGCGGCCACGTGTTCGTGGCAACACCCACATTGCCATCACCGACATCCGGATCGGTCAGCACCGCACCGCCCGCACCATAGTCCACGGCCAGGTCGGTGCCCGATGCGTAGTCGCCATCACCGTCAACGTCGTAGAAGAGCGCGTCATGATGGCCACCTTCGCAGTCTCCAAGATAACCCACCATGCCCGCTGGATCATCCACGTAGCGCAGGACCGCGGGAATCATCGTAATGCGCGTGTCCTCCGGCTTGATATTGTCCTCGACTGTAATGACCGTCAATGGGCCAGCCGGCTGTGTCAGGTTGATCTCAATTATGTTCCCGGCCGTGTCGTAGAGCAGTGCCCGGATGTGATAGCCCTCATCCTGCACCAGCGGGTACGGCGTCGTCCATGTGGCCGAAGCCGTCCAGCGCGGGA
>JAGMDA010000556.1 GCA_023128935.1 Candidatus Eiseniibacteriota bacterium
TGCAACTCGGGCAACCGGCGGTTCCTCATATCGTTCCACTGACGGAGGAATCTTCCCCGGCAATACAAGCCAGGGCGGTGAAACTGTTGGCGCAGCTGGGCGGCGAGGAGGCGCAGGCGGCACTCCAGCGAATGGCAGATGCCACCACGCAGGTTGGCCGGAAGGCCCTGCGGGCCGCGGAAGAGCTCGATCGGACTCCGGGTGTTGCGCTTCACATTCGGGCTCTGGGTCCCCTGACGGTATCCATCGGCGACCGCGTGGTTCGGTATGGAGATTGGCGTTCAGCGCGAGCCTTGCGACTGTTTCAGCTCCTCCTCATCCATCGGTTCCACTGGGTCCCGCGGGACGTTGTGTTGGAGTTACTGTGGCCGGATGCGGAACCGGAGAAGGCGGGCAACAGCCTCCGTCAGACGATCCACGTCTTGCGGAGGTCACTCGAACCAGATCTCCAACGCCCTTCCCTCTCCCGGTATATTCACTTCCGCAACGAAGCATGCCGGCTGGACCCGGGCCCGGAGTACCGATTCGATGTCGAGGAGCTCGAAACCGCGCTGTCGGAAAGCGAGCGGCTCTGGAATGGCGGGAAGCAGAGGAAAGCGGAACCTCAGCTACGCCGCGCCATGGAACTCTACGAAGGAGAGTTCTTGGCGGAGTGTCCCTACGAGGAGTTTGCGGCCGATACCCGGGAGGATCTCCGCGCGAAGCTCTTGCGCTGCATGCGCCGGCTGATGGAACTCCTCGTGCGCGCAAAGCGGTGGGAGGAGGTTGTGCCGGTGACCCGCAGGGCACTGACCGTCGATTCCTATCAGGAGGTCTTCTACGAAGGTCTGGTGGAGGCCCTCCTGCGCCTGGGGAATCGGCGCGAGGCACTCGCGAGCTATCACCGGTACGAGGAGATGATGGTCCAGGAACTCGGGCTCCTGCCTTCGGCGCGGATGAAGGCCATGGCGGATCGGGTGGTGCTTCTGGGGAAACCGAAAGCAGGGATCCAGAAGGCTACATCGGATCCAATAAATCACTCCGGAGGGCAACCTGTATCATAGAGCCGTTGTCCTAAATGGGATCGAAGTCCGCGCAGGCTTCCCAATCCCAGTTGAAGCGCTTCTATCCAGTTGAAGCGCTTCTATATTGACGAGGTGTTCGCAACGACTGAAGTCCTGCCGATCCAGGATATCGTCTAGACGGGATTCCGCAATCCCGCCGAGCTCACGATTCATCCGAACGCTTGCCTTCTGACACGGGGTCACATCTGTCACGGGTCACATCTGTAACCTATGTTCGCGCAAGCAGTTACACCTGTGCCCCGGGGCACAGGTGTAAGGTTCAGTCGCTGCGGGCAAGCGCGTTGCTGATCAGCTCCCGTGGCCTCAGAGCCCTCCGCCCTTCAGGCTTCCATCCGGCGGCGATACCGCCGCGCTGCATCCACGAGGCCCGTGAAGAGTCCGCGCATCGGCTCATGCTGCTGCAGGTCTTCCGGATGGAACTGGACGGCGATCAGGAAGCGTTCAGCCCCCTTCTCGGGCCCGCCCTCCCCGCCCCCGTGGGTATGATCGCTCCGGCTCATTTCCAGGCCCTCAATAATCCCGTCCGGGGCCCAGGCCGTCGCCACGAGTCCCTCCCCCAGCCTATCGACCGCCTGATGGTGCAGGCTGTTGACGCGGAGAGCAGTGGCCCCGAGGATTTCATGAAGACCGCTGCCCGGCTGGATGCGGATCTCGTGGGCCAGGTAATCCCGCGGATGGTCTTTGGCAAAGGTGTGCTGGCCTGCTGCCGGGCACTCCGAGGCAATGTCCTGGATCAGCGTTCCACCCCAGGCGGCGTTCAGCACCTGAATCCCGCGGCAGATTGCCAGGATCGGAATCTCCGCGTTGCGCGCGAGCGAGAGCAGGGTCATCTCCATCGCATCCCTCTCGGGCTCGGGCTCCCCGCAGTTGGGATGCTTTTCCTGACCGAAGTAGGAGGGATCGAGATCGCCACCACCGGCCAAGCAGAGGCCGTCGAGGGCCAGGGGTGGTGATATGACCCGTTGGCCAGAAGCCTCACGCTCCGCCAGATAAAGCCGCATTTCCTCGGAGCAACCCGGAGCCAGCGGGACAGGGATCCCGCCCGCACGACGGACCGACTCGAAATAGGTTCGGTTCATGCCATACCTGGGCAGGTGGGTATCCTGCTCGGGACAATCCAGCATTAGTGTGATCCCGATGCGCGGGCGTTGACCGACATCCTCTGGGCGAGTGCGGCCGGATGTTCCAGCGTGCGTCTGCGGCATTCCTCCTCCTCGTCCTCCTCGTCCCCCTTGTCCTCTTTGTCCTCCTCGATACTCGCCCCCTCCCCAACGGCGACTCCCGCAGCGGCGCGGAACTCGGGCCGCACGAGCGGAGTTTGCAGGTTAGGACGCGGCAGTTTAGCACAGAATAATCGCAGCAGGGGCAGGATGACCGGCCTGTCCAAGACGGAAGCCGGGGCACAGTGGAAAGGCGAGCGTCACAGGCCTTTTTGCGGGGCACGCGGGTTCATGCCGTCGGAATCGTTGGCATCAGGGTCATATCTTGTCGCGATCCTGAGTCACTCCGGGGCGAGGAAAGGGATCCTCCGGGTCGCCGCAAGGCCAGCCGAAGGAAACTGAAGAAGGAATCCTCCTGGTCGCTTGAAGGTCTGCCGAAGGAGACCATGGAATCTCAGTGTGACGGGAAGTCGCCAGACATCCCCCTATGGGGGGAGCAATCGGGCATAGGGACAGCCCATCAATAGGAGGAATCCATGCGAGCAAGCAAGTGTCTTTGGCTCTTGGCTGTTGCGCTCATGATCCCCGCATGTTCCCGGATGAACGTGCACGTCCAAGTTGATCCGAACGCGGACTTCACCGCTTACCGTACCTTTGATTTCCTGAAAAACGGGGGTATGAAAAATCTCCACAAGCCGGTTCCCCCACGGATGCGCATTATCAAGGACCCTCTCTTCCACGCGTATGTGCAAGAAGCCATTGAGGAGGAATTCACTCAGCGCAGTCTGGTCCGGGTCCGTGATCGCGGACAAGCAGATCTGCTGGTTGGCTATCGCACCGTAGTAAGGGATCAGGCTGACGTTGTCCCCCCGATCCATGGCGTCGGCTGGCGTGGCCACCTCTATGTAGCCAGGCCAGGACACGTACGCTGGTACAAGGAGGGGACGCTGGTGGTGGATGTGATCGATGCCAGAACCGACAACCTTATCTGGAGGGGGATCGGAACAGGTGCGATGCGGGACATGCGCCCCGGCGAGGATTTGAAGGCATCTGTCAGGGAGATCTTGGAGAAGTTCCCTCTCGAGTAGAGGCATTTCATATCTGCAGACCAGTCACCATCGCCAGCCCCCAATGACGATCCACGCAAAAGTGCAGGCTTGCGCAACTTCGTTGACTTCGGTCACTCCCGAGGTGTATCAATCGGGTTTTGGGGTAGCATTCTGGCCTCGGGACGGGCAGCATTCGCGCCTAAGGGCTCGCGCAAGAATAATTCCCCATTTTCGGCGAGGACCGCACCGTCGAGGACGAGGCGTGGCGACGAATGCGTAGCCGGGACTACTCCGAGGAGCCGCAACGAAGTCCCCGGCGTTCGGGACCG
>JAGMDA010000557.1 GCA_023128935.1 Candidatus Eiseniibacteriota bacterium
AAGGGTGTCGACGGCGTTGCCCACGTGCTTGCCGGGCGGCAGCGGGAGATCTCCGTCTCAGAGTTCTTTGCGAAGAACCGCCACCTCTTGGGGTTTGACAACCTGGCTAAAGCCCTTCTGACGACGGTCAAGGAGGCTGTCGACAACGCTCTGGATGCCTGTGAAGAAGCTGAGGTTGTGCCTGACATTCTGGTGATTGTGACGCAAGTGGCGGAGGATCGCTTTCACGTCGTTGTCGAGGACAACGGTCCCGGGATCGTACGCGGACAGGTTCCCAAGATCTTTGGCAAGCTGTTATATGGATCGAAGTTCCACAGTTTGAAACAGTCGCGGGGCCAGCAGGGCATCGGGATCTCAGCCGCCGGGATGTACGGGTTGCTCACGACAGGTAAACCGGTGATTGTCACCTCGCGGACCAGTCCGCGTGCAGCTGCCCGCCGCTTTGAGGTAGCCATTAATACGAAGAAGAATGCGCCGGACATTCTCGTGGATGAAGAAGTTGAGTGGGTCAAGGAGCACGGCACCCGTGTGGAGATTACCCTGCAAGGCACTTACAAGAGGGGACGCCACTCGGTTGACGGCTATCTCAAGCAGGTTTCTGTAGCCAATCCCCATGCCAGGATCGCATACACGCCGCCGGCTCGCGGGGGGAATGGTGACACAATCACCTATGAACGGACGTCTGAGGAGCTTCCCAGAGAACCCAAGGAAATCCAGCCGCACCCCCACGGGGTAGAGCTGGGGATCTTTCTAAAGATGCTCCAGGAGACCCCCTCGCGGAATCTGAGTTCTTTCCTGCAAGGGGAGTTTTCCCGGGTTGGGAATAAGGTGATCGACGATCTCTTCCGGGAGCTGGCCCGCCTCGGCTCCAATTTGACCCCCAAGAGCCGCCCCAAGCGGCTCACCGTTCAGGACACCGAAACGCTCCACAGCGCTCTTTCCCTTGTCAAGATCATGTCGCCGCCGACGAACTGTCTCTCGCCGATTGGCGAAGAGCTGCTGCTCAACACGCTCCGGAGTCGCGTCGAGGCGGACTTCTATACGACCGTGGAGCGTTCCCCTGCCGTTTACAGAGGCAACCCCTTCCAGATCGAGGTCGGCCTGGCCTACGGGGGAGGACTTCCCGGTGATGAACTGGTCGAGCTCTACCGGTACGCCAATCGGGTACCTCTTCAGTACCAACGCGGGGCATGTGCCATTACCAAAGCGGTGATGGAACTGCCGTGGCGCAACTACCGCATATCGCAGAGCAGGGGTGCGCTGCCGGCTGCGCCGATGATCCTGGCCGTGCATATCGCCTCGGTCTGGGTTCCCTTCACGTCCGAGAGCAAGGAGGCGGTTGCACACTATCCGGAGATCCTCAAGGAGATCAGGCTCGCCCTGCAGGAAGTAGGACGGAGGCTTTCGGTATACATCAGCCGTCGCCGCCGGATGGCCGACGAGCACAAGAAGCGGAGCTATATCCAGAAGTACATCCCGCACATTGGCATCGCGTTACAAGAAATCCTGGGGTTTTCGGACCGATCACGTGAAGAGACGATCGAGATGCTGACGGACATCCTTGAGCGGAGCCGGAAGATGTAGCCCTGGTCAGGGTTAGGGCCCGCGCAGGAATAACTTCCCATTTTCGGCGAGGACCGCACCGTCGAGGACGAGGCGCGGCGACGAAGGCGTAGCCGGGACTACTCCGAGGAGCCGCAACGAAGTCCCCGGCGTTCGGGACCGGC
>JAGMDA010000558.1 GCA_023128935.1 Candidatus Eiseniibacteriota bacterium
AGGAGGAGGGAGGTCGTCACACGCCGTTTTTCACGGGATATCGACCGCAGTTTTATTTTCGGACGACGGATGTGACCGGATCGATCGCGTTGCCTGAGGGGCGCGAGATGGTGATGCCTGGGGACAACGTGGCCATTGATGCGGAGCTTCACACGCCCGTGGCGATGGAGAAGGAACTGCGTTTTGCGATCCGGGAGGGCGGCCGCACGGTCGGCGCCGGGGTCGTAACGGAGATCGTGGAGTAATACAACTCGCGGGGCAATCCGGAATGAGACGGGCAGCGCGACTGCGGTAGCTGGACGCTGTGAATCGGAGGGAATCGGGTGCCGGGACAGAGAATCAGGATCAAGCTGAAGTCGTTTGATCACACTGTGCTCGACAAGTCGGCGGGCGAGATTGTTAGAACGGCACGCCGTACGGGGGCGATCACTGCAGGGCCGATTCCCCTGCCAACAAAGAAGACGATCTACACCGTGTTGCGTTCGCCCCACGTGGACAAGAAGTCGCGAGAGCAGTTTGAGACACGGGTTCATAAGCGGCTCATCGACATCAGCCAATCGACACCTCAGACGATTGATGCGCTGATGAAGTTGGAGCTTCCTGCGGGCGTGGATATCGAGATCAAGCTATAGGGTCTCATCAGGTGCCTGCCTAGTGCCAGCGCGCTGGCGGGATCTGTTTTGTCTGGGAGCGAGTCATGTCAGGCTTGATTGGACGTAAAGTTGGGATGAGTCAGATCTTCGAGGACAATGGCATTGCCGTGCCCGTAACGGTCCTCGAGGTTGGCCCCTGCCCTGTGGTGGAGGTCAAGTCCACGCATCAGCATGGATATAGCGCCGTGCAACTAGCCTATGATCCCATTCCCGGGAAGCGGCTTTCCAAGGCGCGGCTTGAGCATTTGAAGACCAAGAATGTGGAACCGCATAGGACACTGCGGGAGTTCCGGACCGACGAGGCATTTGAGCCGGGGACCGTGCTCGATGTGTCCATGTTCCAGATCGGGGACAGGGTTGACGTGATTGGTAAGACCAAGGGGCGTGGATTTCAGGGTGTGGTCAAGCGCCACGGCTACCACGGGGGCAAGGAGACGCATGGGTGTAAGACACATGCCGTTCCCGGGTCCATCGGGATGAGCGCCACTCCGGCCAGGGTCCTGAGGGGCAAGAAACTGCCGGGTCACATGGGTAATCACCGGAAGACCATCAAGAATCTGAAGGTGGTCAAGGTTGATAGCGATAGAAACCTGTTGATCGTCAGGGGCGCAGTGCCGGGGAGTCGGAATTCCCTGGTTCTGGTGCGCAAGACCAGGAAGGTCCAGAAGAAGGGTTAGTCATGGCTGTTGCCAAGCGCTTTTTGCAAACGGGCGAAGCGACGGGTGAGGTGGATCTCCCCGGGGGGACCTTTGGCATTGAGCCAAATGGGCATGTGATGTGGGAAGCTGTCCGCAACTACCTTGCCAACCAAAGGCAGGGTACCGCCTGCGTAAAGAGCCGGGGCGAAAAGAGAGGTGGGGGGCGCAAGCCCTGGCGCCAGAAGGGCACTGGCCGTGCCCGCTGCGGCACGATCCGCTCGCCGATCCGGGTTGGCGGAGCGCGGGCCTTCGGCCCCAAGCCGCGCGATTACTCCTATGCCGTTCCGAAGAAGGTCAAACGGCTGGCCCTCCAGTCAGCACTATCATCGAAGGCCCAGGCGGGAGATGTTGTTGTCATTTCGGATTTCCAGGTTTCCGAGGGGCGGACCCGCGAAGTAGCTGGGATGCTCAAGGGGCTGGGTTTGACTGGGACGAAGTGCCTTTTGGTTCTTCCTGAGCACGATCCTCTTCTCGCGAGGGCCACGCGCAACCTGCCGGACCTGCGTACACTGGAATTCCGTCTTCTGAACACATATGAAATCCTGCAAGCGGGTCGTCTCCTCATCATGGAGTCGGCCGTTGCCAAGATAGGGGAGGCGTGGAGCTGATGAAGCTGGAAAACCGGATGATGATTCGGCGCGCCTTGATCACGGAGAAGGGGTCGAGGATCCGTGCACAGGGTAAGGTCGGCAACCAGTATCTCTTTGAGGTACATCCCGATGTGAACAAGATCCAGATTTCACAGGCGGTCAAGGCCATGTTCGAGGTCGACGTCGTAAAAGTACGGACCATGCGTTACCTCGGCAAGCTCAAACGGCTAGGCCGGTTTGAGGGGCGGCGTCCGCGCTGGAAGAAAGCGGTAGTGACCCTGAAGCCAGGTCAGTCGATCGACATTTTCGATGAGGTCTAGGGCGAGCGTGAGAGAGGATTTTTCCTGGGCTCATAAACCTGTTCCCGGAGAGAACTGGTTCCAGAAGGAGCATCGAGAATGGCGTTGAAGAAGTTCAAGCCCACAACCCCAAGCCGTCGGTACATGACCGTTGCCGATTTCTCGGATCTGACCAAGAAGAAGCCTGAGAAATCGCTGTTGCGGCCAATCAAGAAGTCCGGCGGACGCAACAACCACGGGCGGACTACCGCGTGGTGTCGAGGGGGTGGGCACAAGAGACGCTATCGCATCATCGACTTCAAGCGGCGCAAGCATGGCGTGCCAGCCAAGGTGACTGCCATCGAGTACGATCCGAACCGCTCGTCACGTATCGCGTTGCTCGTATACGCCGATGGGGAGAAGCGCTACATCCTGGCGCCCGATGGCATCCGAGTCGGCGACACTCTGATGTCGGGGCCGACAGCCGAGGTGCGGGATGGCAACTGCCTTCCGTTGAGCCACGTGCCTCAGGGCACGGCCATCCACAGCCTGGAGCTCATTCCTGGAAAGGGATCTCAGATTGCGCGGTCGGCCGGAACCGAGTGCCAGTTGATGGCAAAGGAAGGCGGGCATGCCCACGTAAAGCTTCCTTCTGGTGAGGTTCGCATGTTCTCCCTGCGGTGCTACTGCACCCTGGGGAGAGTAGGGAATGTAGATCACGAGAAAGTCGTGGTGGGCAAGGCCGGTCGCAATCGTTGGCTGGGGCGCAGGCACAGTGTCCGCGGCGTGGCAATGAACCCGGTCGATCATCCAATGGGTGGCGGCGAGGGAAGATCCTCTGGGGGGCGTCACCCGTGTACCCCGTGGGGCAAGCCGACCAAGGGATACAAGACACGGAAGAAGGGCAAGCAATCCAACAAGTGGATCGTTCGGCGGCGTTCATAGACCGGGCGAGGGAGAGATTTCATGGCGCGTTCCGTTAAAAAGGGTCCCTACATGGACCAGAAGCTTGCGAAGAAGATCGAGGACCTAAATAGGTTGCGGGACAAGAAAGTCGTCCGGACATGGGCGCGCAGATCCATGATTGTCCCCGACTTTGTAGGCCACACGATCGCGATCCACAACGGGAATAAGTTCATCCCCATCTACATTACCGAGAACATGGTTGGCCACAAGCTTGGGGAGTTTGCCATGACACGCATGTTCCGGGGACACGCCCGCTCGGACAGATCGAGCAAGAGAAGGTAGTGGAGAGGGCGCGTGATCAATCGCGCACATGTGCCGACGGGGGAACAGTAATGGAAGCCATGGCAATTGCCCGGTTTGTGCGGGTCTCGCCGCTAAAGACCGACAGGGTGCTGCGGTTGATCCGCGGACAACAGGTCGACAAGGCGCAGGAAATCCTGGCGTTCACCAAGCGCCCGATTGCGACGAGAATTGGCAAGATCCTGACCTCGGCCGTGGCCAATGCGACTGTCAAGGCTGAGGAAGTTGCCGTGGATCGGCTTTTCGTCAAGCTAGCGGTCGCTGATCCCGGTCCCACGCTAAAGCGGATCAGGCCGCGAGCCCAGGGGCGAGCGAACAGAATCCTCAAAAGGATGACGCACATAAAAATCGTAGTCGAGGAAAGGTAGGCCCAGGCGCTGGGGTAAGGAGCTGCAGGAGCAGGAAGCTTGGGGGGAGAAACCCCCGGGAGGATTTCCTTGGGACAGAAAGTTCATCCGATCGGCATGAGGCTGGGAATCGTAAGGACCTGGGATTCTCGCTGGTTTGCCAATAAGGATTACGCGAAGCTGATCGAAGAAGACCTGATGATTAAGAAGTACATCAGGACGCGCCTTCAGAACAGCGGCATCTCACGGATCATCATCCAGCGGTCATCGAATCGCGTGGATGTCACGATCCACACTTCCAAACCAGGCATGGTGATCGGAAAGAGCGGCGCTCAGGTGAATCAGTTGAGAGATGAGTTGCAGCATGTGACCGGCAAGGAGGTCTTTCTCGATATCAAATCGATTGACAATCCTGATCTGGATGCGCGGCTGGTGGGGGAGAACATCGCTAAGCAACTAGAGATGCGCGTGTCCTTCAGGCGGGCGATGAAGAAGGCGATTTCATCCTCAATCCGCTCGGGCGCCAAAGGGATCAAGATTCGTTGTTCCGGACGACTGGGCGGCGCAGAGATGGCGCGGACCGAGGAATACCGCGAGGGACGCATTCCTCTGCACACGCTCAGAGCCGATATCGACTACGCTGCGGTGACGGCCTTAACGAACTATGGGACAGTAGGCGTGAAGGTCTGGATCTTCCATGGGGAAATCATTGGAAAGCGAAGCCACGAGGAGCGCCCAAGAGTTCCTTCCGAGGGGAGAGGCGTCCGGAGGCGCAGATAGCTTAGCGACGTGCAGGTCTCAAGGCGGACGGGCGAGGCCAGGCACAACGAGGAGGCATAGAACCAATGCTAATGCCTAAGCGGACCAAGT
>JAGMDA010000559.1 GCA_023128935.1 Candidatus Eiseniibacteriota bacterium
GCGGTCGAGGTGTCCCGGCGGCCCCCGCGAATCAAGCTCGCGGGTATCGACAGACAGAGGGTTGGCCAAGTTGCTGCTGAGATCCGGGCGCTCAAGAAGCCCGAACCATATCATGGCAAGGGGATTCGCTACGAGAACGAATACGTGCGGCGCAAGACTGGCAAGTCCGGTGCTTAGTGGAGGTACTGTAGAATGAGATCTGTTGCGAAGGAGCACCGTGAGAGTCGTATCAAGCGGCACCGGCGGATCCGGAAGAACCTCTCCGGTAGCGCCAATCGGCCGAGGTTGTGTGTATTCCGGAGTCGCATGCATATTTATGCGCAGATTATCGATGACGTGCAGGGCGTGACCCTGGTCGGTGCCTCGACACTGAGTCCCGAGCTGCGGGACACGCTCAAGGGAAAGGTAAAGACCCAAGCCAGCAAGGAACTCGGAAAACTCATTACGGCGCGCGCTACCGAAAAGGGCATCAAGCAGGTGGCTTTCGACCGTGGTGGCTACCGCTATCATGGGCGTGTGAAGGCCTTGGCGGATAGTGCCCGCGAGGCTGGTTTGGAGTTTTAGCCCCACTCCTGCGATGCCCACTTAGAGAAGTGCAGCAACAGGTCTTCGGCGGGGGACGAGCTGTAGAGAAAGCATTGCAGACGGGAAAGCCTTCGGGAAGAAGCGAAGGAGGTCTAGGTTGAATCGGGATAGGCGAGACCGGGCTGAGCGCATGGAACGTGGCATGGAGCCCGAATTAGAGGATCGGCTCATCTTTGTGAATCGGGTGGCCAAGGTCGTTAAGGGTGGGCGTCGTTTCAGCTTCAATGCCATCGTGGCGGTGGGCAATAAGTCGGGCCGGGTAGGAGTCGGATTGGGCAAGGCGAACGAGATTTCGGACGCCATTCGCAAGGGCACGGAAGCAGCACGCAGATCGGTGTTCAACGTTCCGCTCCACAAGGGGACGCTGCCCTACGCGATCACCATGCGCTACGGCGCGGCGAAGGTCATGCTGAAGCCCGCATCTCCTGGGACCGGCGTAATTGCCGGCAGTGTGGTCCGGACGGTTCTTGAGCTTGCCGGCGTGCAGGATGTGCTCACGAAGAGCCTCGGATCCAATAATCCGCATAATATGGTGAAGGCCACAGTCAGGGGGCTCAGGAGCCTCCGGAGTGCAGGCGAAGTTGCCCGACGCAGGGGAAAGAGGGTAAGCGAAGTGCTTGGCTTTGCTGCAGGAGAGACCAATGGGCAAGATCAGGATTACGCAGATCAGGAGCGCGATTAATCGCCTTGAAAAGCAGAAGCGCACCATCCGTGCGCTGGGTATCAGGCGGCTCCACCACACCGTAGAGCACGAAGAGACACCGCAGATCCGGGGCATGATCCGGGTTGTTGCGCATCTGGTGCGCGTAGAGCAGGTCGCGCGGTAGTTTCAGAGAGAGGCCTAAGCGGCTCGAGGAACGATTATGAAACTGAATGAGCTGAAACCGGCGCGCGGCGCGGTGAAGAAACGGAAGCGACTCGGATGCGGGACTGGTTCCGGCCGCGGCGGAACCTGCACAAAAGGGCACAAGGGACAAAAGTGTCGCAGCGGGGGTGGAACCCCTCCATGGTTTGAGGGCGGGCAGATGCCGTTGCAGCGGCGTGTACCAAAGCGGGGTTTCACGAATCCCACTCGGAAGTGCTACCAGGTCATTAATGTGTGCGACCTGGCGCGCTTCGATACAGGGTCGACCGTAGGTCTGGATGAGCTGCGGAAAGCAGGGCTGATCAAGCAGGTGGGCGTGCCGGTCAAGCTGTTAGGCAACGGCACGATCGATCAGGCCCTCACGGTCAAGGTTCATGCTGCGAGCAAATCGGCAGTAGAGAAGATCGATCAGAGCAATGGCAAGGTCGAGATTCTTTCTAAGGGTTGATCCTGAGGAGTAGCGATGATCAGCAAGATGGATTCGATGTTCCGGATCCCGGAGCTCAGGCGCAGGATCCTCTTCACGGTCGGGATCTTGATCCTCTATCGCCTGGGGGGACACGTTACTACTCCTGGGATTGACGGGAAGGCGTTGTCGGATTGGTTTGGCCAGGCCCAGGCTGGGGGACTCTTTGGCCTCTACGACCTGTTTGCGGGCGGCAATTTCCGTAGGGCGACGATCTTTGCCTTGGGGATCATGCCCTACATCAGCGCTTCCATTATTCTGCAGCTGTTTGGTGCTGTGATTCCCTATTTCGAGCGGCTGCGGAAAGAGGGAGAGGAAGGGCGCAAGAAGATCACGCAGTTCACGCGCTACGGCACGGTGCTGCTTGCAGTGATCCAGTCCTACGGCATCAGCATTTACTTGTTGAGCATGGCCAATCAGATCCCTGGTCTCCTCTCCATGAATCACCTGGGGTTCCAGTTCCTCACCGTACTAACGCTCACAGCCGGGACCGTCTTAGTCATGTGGCTTGGTGAGCAGATCACGGAGCGAGGGATTGGCAACGGGATCTCACTGATCATTTTTATCGGGATTGTGGCTCGTTTCCCAGTCGAGCTCCTCAATACTTGGCGCCTAGTCCGGGCCGGCGACATCAACATGCTCTTCCTCATCATCCTGATCGTGGGGATGCTGTTCGTGACCGGAGTCGTGGTGGCGATGACACAGGCGCAGCGGAAGATCCCGGTGCAGTATCCGAAGCGGG
>JAGMDA010000056.1 GCA_023128935.1 Candidatus Eiseniibacteriota bacterium
GCGCATCCATGACGAGGCTACAGAGGTCCTCATGGATGCGTTCTATCAGAACTACATGGCGGGAGCGCGGCGCGATCCAGCATCCGCCCTCACCCAGGCGAGCCGCGCCGTGCGAGAGAGCTGGAATCATCCATTCTACTGGGGGAGCTTCAGCGTTCACGGGGATTAGAGTGGACTACTCACCAGCTCTCCATTGGGAGGGTGCTGGAAATGCAAGCCATAAAGAGGCCGGTGAAGCCCAAACCTGGCAGGGGACCCGCCCCCACCGGATGAGGTGGAGACGGGCCCGCACTTATCGCTGTGGCATGCCGGATTGTCGAGCTATTTACTCGCCGCCGCCGCCGCACTCTTGCACAACATAGTTGAAGTACATGGCCCAACTCTGACCTGGGAATTCCGGACCCTGAGCCCAGGCGGTTTCTTCCTGAAGCACAGCGCCCCCCGCATCCAGGAGTTCGACGGCTGCGTGGACGGCGATGAAGAGCATATCGCCGGGTTGATAGGCCACAAGCGAGATGCAGTGGTCGTACGATGCAACCGGTGGGTCGTGGTCTGCAGCCAGAGCGAACTGCCCGATCTTGGGATTGCCGGAGCCGGTCTGCGGCAACTCCTCGACCGACAGGGCAATGGCAACATGTGTTTCAGTCATGACCCAGCCACCGGTGGTCCCGATCTCAACGCAGAGGGACTGCTCATCGTTGGAGACCGTTACCTCTCCGACGTCGATTGTCTGGCCTGCTAAGAACGGTACTGTCGACGGTGTGCTGACCCACATTGCGAGGGGGGCACCTTCGTGGGGAGTTCCCGGGTTCTGAGGCGCAAGGCTCTCAGAGCAGCCGAGGATTCCCAGGGCCAGGAACAAGGCAACGCCGCCGGACCAAAGGTGAGGCTTCATGATTGAGCTCCTTTCGTACGTTGCAGGTTCTTTCTCGTCCCCAAACGCGCCTCCAGAGGTCTCCGGCTGCCCCATGCGGGAGAAGCGTTCCGTGGACGAGACCTTGGGCAGGATCGCATTTCACATTGCAACATAGAGCGTGCCAGATGTACGACCTGCGCCATCCTACGGTCTGGCCTGCTGTTGCGAGAGATCAGCTTGAGGCGGTCCGGCCCTGACCCTGGTGCTTGACGTGCGAAATGCGTGGCGACGGTGCAATTTGCCACTTGTGCCATGTGCATTGAACGGCGGCTTCAGATCAGGCTGCGATAGAGAACAGTGGCCGCCTTGGCTTGAAGGTCGGCATCGAACTCCCGCTCCACGCGCTCCCGTCCGGCGCGCCCCATGGCCGGCCAGTGTTGGGGATGCTCCAGCATCCACTGGAGATTGCGGGCCAGCGCATCGTTGTCGAACTCGGGACTCAGCAGGCCAGATCCGCCATCCTCCACCACTTCCGGGATATCGGCATGATGCGTCGAGATGATCGGCAGACCCGCGGCCTGTGCTTCGATTATGGAGACAGGAGCGCCGCCCTCGGTGTCCCCGCTGGGGGAAGTGCGGCTGGGGGCAAGAAAGATGTGGGCGCGCTCTAGGGCCTGAAGGTGACGCTCATAGCTCACATAGCCTTCCAGTGTGACTCGCGAGTTGAGGCGGTGCCTGCGAATCCGCTCCTCGACGAGCATGCGTTGGGGGCCATCACCCAGGATCCGCAGGCGTGCCTTGGGGAACTGCGAAGCCATAGCTGCAAAAGCGCCGACAGCGGCAGGGACCCCTTTTTTTGAGCGCATGCTGGCGCTCACGAGAATCTCCACACTGCCATCGGCCCCAGGAGCGCGCCTGGCGAAAGGGATGCGCTTGGTCTGGATGCCGAGATGCAGGATGTGGATCTTCGCCGCCGGGCACCCAAGGGCTTGAAGCGTTTGACCCAGGTGGGGACCCTCTACGAAGAAGGCAGCGCCCTGCTTGAACAGCTGCCTGAAGCGCAAGCGCCACCACGGGAAGCGCGGCAGAACGCCAGCATCCCTTCCATAGAAGGAGGTGACTAGGGGCAGAGCCGCTGCGCGGGCGATCGGCAGCGCCCTGACACCTTCCCAACCCATGTGCGCGTGGATCAGGGAGGCCCGCTGTTCCCTGAGCACGGGCAGATAGAGGCCGGGATCGAAACGGCCGGCGAGATAGAGCAGCTTGTTACGGATCCGGCGCAGTGGCGAGAGGTTGCGTGATGTATGGAAGATAGGCTCGAAGGGGAACCGCTCAGGGTGATCCAAGGCATGGGTGAGTACGATCGCGCGGGCGTCGTGGGCATGCGTGAGCTGTGTGTGGATCCAGGAACAGGTTTGGAAGAGATATGGGGAGACAAGGTGCGCGACGGTGAGCTTATCCTCATGCATCTTCTGGCTTCCTCCTCGACCGGCGCAGCGAACCCACCTACACTAGCAACGACCTATGCAGCCGGCAAGGCGTATGGCCCCTTCGTCCCCAATGCAAGACCTGACGTTGCCGGGGCCTTGTGGACGCGTCTTGGGTCTGCGCATCTGCCGGACAATCGTGTCCGAGGTGGCGTTGACAGCGTTTTCGAGGCCGTGCTACGCTGTTTCGCCAACTTAGGGTTTTGCGGCCTGGGCTTCTGGCTGGCAGGGGAGGGGCTTCCCCGGAGGTATACATGAAGTGTGCGCATTGGCTGTGTCTGATGTTGACTGGGGTGCTCTTGGCATCAGTGCCAGCGTCCTGGGCGGATGATCCGATCGGGCGGATGAGCCTGGGAGCGAGCGGAGGGATGTCATTCTACGCCCTGGGCGATGTCAACGACCGGATCGAAGGAGACGGCAACGATTTCCTCCTTCAGAAGGGTTGGACACTCCTTGATCCGCTGAACTTTGGCTGGAGCTTCTGGGCCGATTTCAAGATCCAGCTTCCACTTGGCGAGATGGAAATCCCCATCCCCCTGACTGGAGCGCGGCTGCCCTTGGACTTATTTGTTGGAGGCGGTTACGGCGTCTCATCCGGAATGTCGGGCGGTGCGGATTATAACGAGCTCATCGAGATTGAGGCCGCGCAGGAGGCCTTCCATCTGCGTTTGCTCTATGCTATTCCCTACCGTCTTGCTGAGAATATGCGCTTCTTTCTGGCTGGTGGACCGCTGTTCATTCAGGAGCAGAAGGTTACTGCGACTCACACCCACCGTAGCGTGGCAGGGGGATCGAGCGTCGGGATCGTGGAACGAACAGAGGAGGTGACCTACAAAGGCGATGGCTCAGGATGGCAGTTGGGCTTGGCGACCGAATACATGGTTCAGGATCGCATGACGATCGTCCTGGATCTGGCCTACCGTTGGGCCAAGGTGGACTATGCTTCCTGGGATCCAGCCGATGGCCTGGCGATTGCGGACACGGACCCTGTGCCGACGGGAGATGTCACGAGCCTTGAGCGACTAAGGCGCGAGGACAGCTACATCTTCAGGGGTTTCTTCGATTGGGAGACCACGGAGCAGATTGAGCGCAACGCCGCTGGTGACCTGGACGCCTACGGCCCATACGTGGGCCAGCTGGTGCATCTCTCCCCGGACGAACTGGGTATTGATCTATCGGGATTGCAGATCCATGTGGGTTTCCGCTTCTATTTCCTCTAGTGGCCTGGGTCCTTGAGGGCCGTGGTGGCCCAGTTTTGGTTTCCCTGAGCGGATCCTCGTTCCCCCCGCGGGGTTCGGTCAGTGGATTCATCTGCCAGGAGGCCCCGGCCACCGCAGCGCGCGAGGAGGCGCACGCCTCCCCTGAAGTACCCAGATGGAACCTATAGAGAGCTGCCGATACTTTTTGAAAGGGGCAAACCCCATAGAGGAGCCACTATGTTGCACATGCTTGTCCCGCCTTCCTTGGCTTTCTTGGGACTTCTGCTGGCGGCCAGCTTGGCTGAGGCCGAGTGCCCGACCTTTCCCCTGGATCAAGTCCGTCCGGGACTCAAAGGCATCGCGCTCACCGTACTCGAAGGCAGTGAACCCGACAGTTTGCCGCTGGAGATCATTGGCATTTTCAAGAGCGCAAGCCCGCAGGCACACATCATTCTCGTCAGGGGGGGAGGTGAGTTCACCAGGACTGGGGTTGCCCAGGGCATGAGTGGCAGCCCCGTGTTCATTGACGGCAAGCTCCTCGGGGCATTGGCCTTCACATTCAAAGGTGCCCAGGAGCCGGTTGGGGGGGTGACACCATTCTGTGAAATGGAAGATGCCATCGGGGCGTATTTTGAACCCGCACGGGAGGGTAGTGGTAGATCGACCGAGCAGGATAGGGGCGGTGCATCTCGCTATGACGCCCAGGAAATGATTCGGCAGGACCTGCCCCCCTTCCCGGAATGGCGAGATCTCTGCAGTCAGGGGGCAATGGGGACTGTCTTGCCGGTAGGACGTTTGGCGGCCGAGTGCATGCCCACAGGGTTTTCTCCCATTGGACTGCCCGTGTTGATTGATTGCCCCGTGGGGACGAACCTGGGCGTGCTGGAACCAATCCTGCAGGCAGCGGGGATGTCCCTGATTTCTGGCGGTGCCGTGTCGGTTGGATCTGCTGTCGAGGACGCACTACAGGCAGGCAAGACGCTTGCACCCGGGGATGCCGTTGGAATTGACCTGATTACTGGGGACCTGAACGCTACTGCCATCGGGACAGTGACCTGGGTGGATGGCAATCATGTCTTTGCCTTCGGCCATCCCTTCATTGCTGGCGGGCGCATGGACATGCCGGTCAGTAGAGCACAGATCCATGCCATCGTGCCGCTGCGTTCAGTCTCATTCAAGATTGGCACCTCGATCGAGGAGGTTGGCGCGCTCGTCGCGGACAAGCGTACTGGGGTCGGACTTGTCCTGGGTCGCAGGGCGGACCGCATTGCCCTGGACGTGACCCTGCTGGGGGAGCGGGTACCATCCGGGGGAAAGCAGTTTCACTTCGATGTGGCGCGCCATGAGCTGCTGACCCCTTCGCTGCTGTCCTCGGCCGTGGGGGCGGCTCTCACCGCGGAGGAGTTTACCTACGGCCTTTCCACGCTTTCCAGCCAAGTATCAATCGGCTTGGATGATGGCAGAACCGTATGTCGCCGGGATCTCTTCCGCACGGTGAACCCCGGCCAGACGATTGCCACCGAGGTGATGGCCCCAGTCAATTACCTGATTGCGTCTACCTTCTCCACCTTCCCGGTCTGTTCCGTAGCGGTGGAACTACGGCTCTTCCCGGAGCTGCAGGCCTCTGAGATTGATCGGATCCAGCTCCCGAAGACAACGGTGCGTCCGGGTGAAGCGTTTCCGGTCGAGATCCGGATGCGGCAGCACCGGCGGGGGCAGGATCTGCGGCGCGTGACCCTCCGCGTGCCGGAAGCGGCCCGTGGCGAGCATCTTGTCGTCATGGTGGGGTCAGCGAACGCTTTCTATGAGTGGGATAGCGAGCGGGCGCCGGACAAATATAGGCCCCGCAGTTTTAACGACCTCGTGCGTCTGGTGGAAGAGTATCCGTCCGACGAGTCGCTGATCGTGCGACTGTATGCGCCCTCGCGTGGTGTCGTGGTGCGCGGGAGGGAGCTGTCCTCATTGCCCCTGTCGAAATGGCACGCCTTGAGTGCCGGAAGCTCGGGTGGCGGGAAAATGCCGGCAGGGGGCGTGATCCTCGACGAGGTGATCCTGAAGACGGGGGAAGTGATCGTGGGGGGGGCCTACGTGCGTCTCAAACTGGAACAGTAAGCGACAGGCGCTTCTACAAGGCAGGAAGGCTCCTTACAAGGCAGGAAGGCTCCTTACAAGGCAGGAAGGCTCCTTACAAGGCAGGAAGGCACCTGGTTGTCGCCAAGAGGGCGAGTGGGATGAAGATTCTGGGAGAACGCGTAGAATGAACGGATCTAATGAGCCATCGGATTATAGTTGGCGACGATTCCCCGATTACAGGCAACGATTCACTGACTACAGGCAACGATTCGCCGATAACAGGCGACGATTTCCTGATTACTTGCGGCGATTCGGCTGGGCCGCCAGGAGATCGCTGGGTTTGGCCGGACCCCAGCACATCGGTGCCGGACTACTGCTCCTTTTCCTCCTGGCATTGTCTATCGGTGCCCCGGCCGGTGCCGCGCGCAGTCGCGAGTTCTGCGTCTCGAGCGTCGATGGAATCCTCAAGGGGGAATTGGACGGGATTGCTGCCAGACCCGAGGGAGCGATCCTTCCGGCACCTGCCAGCAAGCAGGTCCTTTCCGGGGAGGTTGCCTACGTCTGGTCGCTGCTGCCCGATGGAAAGGGCGGGGTCTATGCCGCCACAGGCAGTGAAGGACACGTCTATCATATCCATGGGGATGGCTCCTGCGAGACACTGGCGAAGACCTTCGAGTACGAACTCTTTGCGCTCACCCGCGCGATGGATGGGAATCTCTACGTTTCTGGGGCCCCCAACGGTACGGTGACACGCATCCTTGCAGATGGTTCAACAGAGACGGTGATTGACTTGCCCGAAGGCCTTGTCTGGGATCTCCTAGCCTCTCCCAAGGGGGACCTATTCGTTGCGGCCGGCGAGAGCGGCGAGATCTATCGCATCCGATCCAACGGCGAGACCGAACCGATCGGCCGCGTTCCTGACATGCATGTCGTCTGCCTCTCATGGTGGGAGGGACGTATTCTCTGTGGCACTGACGGGCGGGGCATTCTGGCGGCGCTGGATCCACGCACCGGCGAGCTGGAAGTGCTATTCGACACCTCCCAGGAGGAAGTAGTCGCCATTCTGCCCCTGGGGTCCGAGCGCGTGATCTTTGCTGCCAATGGGAGTAGTAATACCCCAGAGGGAAGCGAGACGGGTAGCAGCTTCATGCTGCCGCCGATTGCGATCCATGCCAATGGGGTCTCTGGGCAATCAACGATCTATGAACTGGGGCCTGAAGGTCTGATCAGGCCCGTCTGGAAGTGCCCCGATCTGGACATCCTGTGCCTGGCCTTGGCGCCAGACGGCACCATCCTGGCGGGCACTGGCGACAATGGGGTGCTCTACAGTTTGGATGCGCATTGGAACGCCACGCGGCTCGTGGACTTCGATGAAGATCAGTTGCTCTCCGTTGCCAGCGATGGGCAACGGGTCTTTGTTGGCACCGGGAACGGGGGCGCGGTCTACCAGCTCGACTGGGAGGCACGTCGCGAAGGCATCTATACCTCCCGGGTTTGGGATGCAGGGCTGGTTTCCACCTGGGGGACTCCCCACTGGATCGCCTCTGGAAAGGGCGATGTGGTGATGGAAACCCGCTGCGGCCGCCTGCGCGAACCCGGTGAGAGCTGGAGCGAATGGCAAGCGCTTCAGGGTGGCCGGGTAGCAAGCCCTCCGGGACGGTTCCTGCAGTGGCGGATGCAGCTGAAGGCAGATCAGCGCGGTGACTTGCGCATCCGCACAATCAGGGTTCCCTATCGCGGCCCCAACCGATCACCGCAGGTCAGTAAGGTCAGGGTCTCGCCCAAGGCGCCGGAACTGGTCAGTGCTGCCGGGACGCGCCCAACGGCTGTGCGCCAAAAGCTCCGCGGTGGTATTCAGGTGGAATACACGCTTGGCGAGGCGGGAAATAGCGGCAATGGTGCTTCGCCGGAGCGAACGGGGTTGTGGTCGCGGAGCCTACGGACAGCTGTTTGGGAAGGGAAAGATCCGGATGGGGATCAACTGCGTTACGATCTCTTCCTCCGCCTGCTCGAGGATGAGGAGTGCTTGCCGCTCAAGCTGGATATAGAGGAGCAGGCTTTCACCTGGGACGCGGCTGCCTGGCCGGAAGGCTGGTATGAGCTGAGGGTGGTTGCCAGAGATGAGGAAAGTAATCCACCTGGCGAGGGGTTGGAGGCCGAGCGGCTTAGTGGACCTTTTGAGATCGACAATACGCCTCCCCGGCTGCGCGACCTGCGTCTGGAGATCGAGGACGGGGATCTGATCCTGTCGGGTAAGGCAGTGGATGAGATTAGCCGTATCCGGTCTCTGGAGTTCTCGCTAAACGGGGAGGGTTGGCGGATGGCCCTGCCGATCGATGGCATGCTGGATAGCCGCAGCGAGTCGTTCCGCATCGTAGTGCCAAGATTAGAGGATGGTAGGTATCCCGCCGTACTTGGCGCGAGGGTTTCTGATGAGGTGGGGCACTTGGCGACTGCACGGCTGCGCGTCCCGCAGCTAGACTAAGTACCGAGTTGTCAGGATGACATCTCAACGCCGCATCGTTTCCCTGGTGCCCAGCCTGACGGAAACGCTCTTTGACCTCGGCGCCGGGTCCAGCCTGGTCGCCGCCACGGACTACTGCATTTCCCCTGCAGAAGCCTGCCGGATCCCCCGTGTCGGCGGACCGCGCAACCCGGACCTGGAGGGTATCGTCCGCCTTGATCCCGATCTCGTTATTGCCGGCAAAGAAGAGAATTGCAGAGAACATCTAAAGTGGATTCGAGACCGCCTGCCCCTGAAGGTGTTCGACTGCCGCTCGCTCGAGGACGCCCTGGCGCTCATTGAGGCCCTGGGGGAGATCGTAGGGCAGCGCAGTAGCGCCCGGGAGATCGTAGTGCGAACGACAGCGGTGTTACAGGGGCTCCGCGAGGGATGTGAGGAGCAAGGGCCAAAGCGCAATGTTTTCTATCCGCTGTGGACCGATCCATGGATGACCATTTCACGCCGCACATTTGTCGCCAGCATGATAGAGGAGGCCGGTGGGCTCTCTATCTTCTGCGAGCGAGCCGAACCCTATCCGACCATCGATCTCGCTGAAGCGCGCCGGCGTGAGCCGGACGTTGTTCTGCTCCCGGATGAACCGCATGCCTTCGAGCAGGCTGATCGGCAACAGTTCCGCGATTTTCGGGCCTACGGCTCCGGATCGGTCCACTGCATCCCCGGGCGTTGGGCGGCCTGGTACGGAACGCGAATGGACGCCGGCCTGCGCGGGCTTCACCAGGCGATCTATCAGAAGTGTGCCCCACTCTGAGTTAGGGCCCTTACAGATACGGGGAATAGATGCCGCGGGTGGGGTTTGCCTTGACAGGTCTGGACCAACCGCATAGAACTTCTGGCGATGGAGAGGGAACGCACACGGAAGGCCTATTGACGCATGATCATTCAGCTCCTAATCAAGATCGCGCTGGTCGTCGTGCCGCTGATCCTGGTGGCAGGGCAGGATACGCGCGGGCCACAGATGGAAATGGCGGTGGGCGCATCGCTAATCATCGCCTTGGTTGCCATCCGCTATGGGAAGTTGAGGCCCTTTCGGAACAAGTGGCTGCTACTGTTTGTCGGTTATCTGTTGGTGAACCGTCATTTTGCCCCAACCCCTCTGGCCTTTGCGGCCGGTAATGTGCCCAACTTCTGGATCTGGAAGCCGGTTTTCTATGTCATCGTCTTCGTGATGATGATTGTGACACTGGCCAGTCTCCGGTTCACCGAAGAGCACAAGCAGAAACTCCTGAATGTCATGGCGTGGGTTGGACTCGTCATGTCGGCCTACACCGTGGTTCAGTGGATCGGGATTGATCAGTTTGCCATCAAGCTGGGCTCCAAGAATCTCATGGGTGTGGTAGGGACGCTCGGTAACCGCATCCTGGTTGCGCCCTTCATCGCGATGCTCATCCCGATCGCGCTCTATATGCGCAGATGGTGGCAGGCCATCCTCATGACCCTGGCGGTCCTCGTCACGCGCAGTCAGATGGGCATCGGGTCACTGGTTGTGGGTTTGATCATCTGGGTTGGC
>JAGMDA010000560.1 GCA_023128935.1 Candidatus Eiseniibacteriota bacterium
GGTCGTAGGACGCAAGATGGTTGGAGGCACCAGCACACACATTCCGCTAAGAGTGAATACGGCCGGCGTGATTCCGATTATCTTTGCCCAATCGATCATTGTTTTTCCGGGCACGCTGGGGAGTTTCTTCCCTGGCAGTATCGTGGTTGAGACGATAACGAGAATGTTCCTCCCTGGTGAGCCGATCTACATCATGCTCTACTCGTTGATGATCATCTTTTTCTGCTACTTCTACACTGCCATTGTGCTCAACCCCGTGGATCTTGCGGAGAACATGAAGAAGTATGGCGGGTTTGTGCCGGGAATCCGCCAGGGCAGGCCGACAGCGAACTATATCGATCGCATCCTGACGAGGATCACTTTCCCCGGTGCGATCTACCTCGCTGCTGTTGCGGTGCTTCCGGATATCCTGATCTACAAGGCGGGGATGCCGTTCTACTTCGGGGGAACCAGTCTTCTGATCGTGGTGGGTGTGGCACTCGATACACTGCAGCAGATCGAGGGGCACCTCCTGGTGCGGCACTATGACGGATTCCTGAAGAAAACGCGCCTGCGAGGCGGGCGGCGGATGTAGGATGCGCGCGCGCACGGATCTGGCGTGCTGGCAGGGCTCTCAAGGGCGCCGGGAGGAGTTTGCAGTGAGGGTGGTTTTGCTGGGGGCACCGGGGTGTGGCAAGGGTACCCACAGCGAATGGATGAAGGAGGACCTCGGAGTCCCGCAGATCTCGACTGGGGACATCCTGAGAGATGCGGTCAAGGCGGGTACGGAGCTGGGCAAGCGGGCCAAGGCTTACATGAACAACGGCGAACTCGTGCCGGATGAAGTGATTCTCGGCATGATGCGCGAGCGGCTGGCCCAGCCGGATGCCGCAGCAGGGTTCATCCTGGATGGTTTTCCTAGAACGATTCCCCAGGCAGAGGGACTTGATGGAATCCTCGGAGAGCAGGCCGTGCAGTTGGATCGGGTGATCAAAATCGACGTGGCGAGCGATGAACTCGTCAGGCGGCTCACGAGTCGGCGGGTTTGCCCAAACTGCAAGGCGGTCTACAACATCGGTTTCCGACCCCCGAAGAAGGAGGGGATTTGCGACCATTGTGGCGAGCCTATCATCCAGCGAGATGACGATACGGAGGAGACCGCTCGCAGCCGGCTCACAGTCTACGAGAGCCAGACAGCCCCTCTCATCGACTACTATAAGGCAAATGGGTTGCTAGCTGTCATCAACGGGAATCGTGGTTTTGCAGGGGCCCAGGCCGAAACCAGAGAGATCCTGGATCTCTAGGTGGAATGAATGATTGCCATTAGGTGCTCAGACGAGATTGAGAAGATAGCTGAGAGCGCCCGGATTGTTGGTGGTGCGCTGCGATTGGCGCAAGGGCTGCTGGCCGAGGGCCTGACGACGCGGGATCTGGATGCGGAGATTGAAAAGTACATCCGCTCCCGGGACGCGACACCATCGTTCAAGGGTTATGGTGGGTTTCCCGCGAGCGCCTGCATTTCGATCAACGAGGTGGTTGTGCACGGAATTCCGTCCGATCGGAAGTTGCAGCAGGGGGATGTCGTCGGCGTCGATGTGGGGGCGTACAAGAACGGATACCATGGGGACGGTGCGTGGACATTCCCTGTGGGGGAGGTTTCGGCTGAGACAGAACGCCTGCTGACGGTGGCGCAGAAGGCACTGATCCGAGGGATCGAAAAGGCGAGGGTAGGCGCGCGGTTGGGCGAGATTGGCCACGCGGTTCAAAGTCATGCTGAATCGCATGGGTTCTCGGTTGTCAGGGCGCTGGTGGGACACGGCATCGGAACCCAACTGCACGAGGAGCCCCAGGTCCCGAATTTCGGCCAGCCGAATGAGGGCCCGATCCTCGCAGCCGGCATGGTCATGGCTATCGAACCGATGATCAATATTGGTGGTCCGGACGTCAGGACTGAGAAGGATGGTTGGACGGTTGTGACCCGCGATCGGTCGCTATCGGCGCACTTCGAGCATACGGTCGCGGTCACGGAGAATGGGCCGCGGGTCCTGACATGTCCCGGACCGGGAGACCCGGGTTAGGGAAAGCCACCCGGTTCAAAGGGGTCGGATTGAGCGGCCTGTAGGCCCGCAGGACCAAGCCCGAAGAAGCCTGTGCCTGAAGGGGCCGGATGAAGAAAGAAGGTGTGAGCGATGAAGGTAAGATCTTCGGTGAAGAAGATGTGCGAGCACTGCAAGGTGATACGCCGCAAGGGCGTTGTGCGGATTATCTGTACACGCAATCCACGGCACAAGCAGCGGCAGAGGTAGCATGTCTAGCCCTCAAGGAGACTGGAGAACGATAGGGAGGAACTAGCCTTGGCCCGTATCGCCGGAATCGATCTTCCAAATGAGAAGAGGATCGAGGCAGCGCTGACCTACATCTTCGGTATTGGGTTTTCCTCGTCCCGCAGGATCCTGGCCACCGCAGGCGTGGATCCGACGACGCGTGTCAAGAACCTGACCGAGGAAGAGGCAGCGCGGCTCCGAAATGAAATCGAGAGCAACTACCGCGTCGAAGGTGCATTGCACACCGAGATCGGGATGAACATCAAGCGCTTGATGGACATCGGATGCTATCGTGGGATCCGCCATCGCCGTGGTCTTCCGACCCGCGGCCAGAGGACGCACACGAATGCCCGCACCCGCAAGGGACCGCGGCGGTCCTCTGGAACGGTCAAGAAGAAACCACAGGCGGGCAAGAGGTAGGTTGGCTCAAGAGATTGGCCATTTGCGCAAGCCATGGCCGAAAGGTCGGCCCCGAGTCACCAAGGATTGGCTTGAGGTCAGAGAAGCGTGCGGGCGAACCCTGGGGAGGAAATGCTAAGTGGCTCGTGAGAAGCGGACAAAACGCAAGGATCGGAAGGTCGGGACAAACGGCGTGGTGCATATCCACTCCACATTCAATAACACAATCATTTCCATCACTGACCTGACTGGGGCGGTGGTGTCCTGGGCCAGCGCTGGGAAAGTGGGTTTCAAGGGCTCTCGGAAGAGCACGCCCTTTGCGGCTCAGCTGGCGGCGGACAACGCCGCCAAGGCTGCGATGTCCCTCGGCGTGAGGCGCGTTGAGGTCTGGGTGAAGGGGCCCGGGGCGGGGCGCGAGGCCTCGATCCGCAGTCTGTCTGCCGCCGGACTTGAGGTGACTGCCATCCGTGATGTGACTCCGATCCCACACAATGGATGCCGGCCTCCGAAAAGGCGGAGGGTTTAGAGCCCGCATTTCTCGCCGGGTGTGTGGATGTGCGCAGCGGGAGTATATGACGGGTGAGCGGGTTGTAAGCGGAGGTATTGAATGGCTGTATATCATGGTCCAAAGTGCAAGCTCTGCAGACGAGAGGGTGTCCGGCTGTATCTCAAGGGAGAACGGTGCTACTCTGAGAAGTGTGCCATGGAAGTCCGCGCCCATCCCCCTGGTGAACATGGGCAGGGGCGACGCCCCCGGCGGCCAACACCGTATGGTGTTCAGTTGAGGGAGAAGCAGAAGGCCCGGCGCATCTATGGAGTGCTGGAGCGGCAGTTCCGCAACTATTTCGGGAAGGCTGCACGCCGCCAGGGAGTGACGGGCGAAATCCTGCTTCAAATGCTGGAAATGCGCCTGGACAACACGATCTATCGTCTGGGGTTCACCGCTTCGCGGGCAGCGGCAAGGCAGCTGATCCGGCACCGGCACTTTATGGTGAATGGCAAGATCACTGACATACCCTCCTGTGCCTTGAAGGAAGGGGATGTGATTGAAATTCGCCCCAAGGATAAGAAGATGTCCGCCATCAAGGACACATTCGAGAATCGGAGGCGGATGGAAGACCAACCCTGGCTGGAAATCGATGAGAAGGAAATGCGCGCGAGGGTCGTGCAGACTCCGACCCGCGACCAGATCCCGGCTCCGATTCAGGAGCAGTTGATTGTTGAGCTTTATTCGAAGTAGGTTCCTTTGATCCCCGGACTCCACGGATAACCGGGAATTCGCAACTCTGGGAGGCGTTCAAGGCATGAAATGGAAAATCCTCCAGATGCCCCAAACCTACATCAGGGATGAAGAGGTCTCGACGGAGACGTTCGGCCGCTTCATCATTGAGCCTCTTGAACGAGGTTTCGGCTATACGCTTGGCAATACGCTGCGTAGAGTGCTGCTGTCCTCTCTTCAAGGGGTGGCGATTGTAGCTTGTAAGGTTAACAATGGCAGCGTGTTACACGAGTTCTCGCCTATCTCGGGTGTGCTTGAGGACGCGACCGATATCGTCCTGAACCTCAAGCAAGTTCGCTTCAAACACCTTGGGGATGGTCCACGGACCGGGATCTTTCGGACCGTTGGCGAGGGTGAGATCAAGGCCGGGGATCTCCAGATCTCCTCGGATGTCAAGGTCCTGAACCCC
>JAGMDA010000561.1 GCA_023128935.1 Candidatus Eiseniibacteriota bacterium
CAGCTTGGAGCGCGTCGATGGGGGGGAGAGGGTCGCAGAGCGCTATCAGCGACTGCTCGAGATCGCAGCGGGATTGATCGAGGCAGTTGAGACGGACCAGCTCCTGAGCCGCATCCTCGATGCTGCCTTGGAGATGACCGAGGCCGAACGCGGATTGGTTCTCCTGCGCGACGAAGGAACGGGAGCGCTGGATATCCGGCAGGCTTCAACAAGCATGGATCCTGCCACCTGCCGTGACGCTCTTGCCTATAGCGATGGCATCGTCTCGGGCACGATCCAAAAGGGCCGGACACTTCTGTGCGCTGACGCCGCGGCCGAGCCGGGCTTCAGGGAGCACGAGAGCGTCGTTGGCTTGGGCATTCTGTCTCTACTGTGCATACCTCTGCGCGCAGGCCATGAGGGGCGCATCGTGGGAACCCTCTACCTGGACAATCGCAACACACGCGGCGTTTTCACGCCCCAGGATGTGAGTTTCTTGGAGGGTTTGGCGGGGATGGCCTCATTGGCCATCTCTCGGCTGCGGCGCATGGATGGGCTGCGGCGCGAGAACATCGCCCTGCGCCAAGAGGCACATCAGCGCTATCAATTCCCTGAAGTGATTGGCAACAGTCCCGGCATGCAGCAGCTCTTCCTGCGCATTCGGCAGCTTCTGGTTGACACGAGTACAGTTCTGATCACGGGTGAGACCGGGACCGGGAAGGAGGTCGTCGCCCGTGCGATCCATTTCAACGGTCCGCGCAAGTCAGATCCGTTCTTGGCGCTCGATTGCGCAGCTCTCTCTGAGAGTTTACTGGAGAGCGAGCTATTCGGCCATGTCCGAGGAGCCTTCACGAATGCCTATGAGGACAAACCGGGCCTCTTCGAAGCCGCTGGATCAGGGACTGTGCTGCTGGACGACATCGGGCAGATGAGCCCTGCGGTACAGAGCAAGCTGCTGCGCGTTCTACAGGAGCGTGAAGTCCGCAGGGTTGGGGCGGTACGCACGACAGATGTGCGTGCGCGGATCCTCTGTGCGACGAACGAGGATCTGCGTGAGAAGGTGCGCAGCAGAACGTTCCGCGAAGATCTCTATTACAGGATCAGTGTCATCCCCCTTGAGATTCCGCCGCTGCGCGACCGCCGCGAGGATATTCCCTTGCTCGCGGGGCATTTCCTGCGCAGGTTCTGCCGGGAGAAGGACAAGCGCGTGAGCTTGGGCGAAGCGGCGCTTGATCTGCTCTGCCGCCACGATTGGCCGGGGAACGTGCGCCAGCTTGAACACGAGATTGAGAAGATCGTCGTCTTTGCCGAGGATGGCGAAACTATCCTGCCCGAGGACTTGTCGGAAGAGATCCGGGTTGCAGCTGGAGACTGCGCGCCGGGTGGTCCCGCACAGTCACCCTCTGCCCCACGCTCATTGCGTAGTACGATGGCCAGCTACGAGCGCTATGTCTTGCGTCAAGCCCTTGCACTGGAGGGGGGCAACATCAGCCGGGCCGCCAAGCGCCTTGGCCTCACGCGGCAGGGGTTGCAACAGAAGATGAAGCGTCTAGCGCTCCGGCCATGAGCCACTAGCGGATGACGAGGATGCGCAGGCCGAAGCTGGACCTCTCCTGGTCAGAGCACGCTGCGCCGCGCAAGCATGCGATGTATACCCCCGGGGGAACAGGGCGACGGTTTATGTCCCGCCCATCCCAGTGAACCAAGGCTTCGCCGGAGCCGGTCGCGGCTTGAAGAGCGCGAGCAAGG
>JAGMDA010000562.1 GCA_023128935.1 Candidatus Eiseniibacteriota bacterium
GGGTCCGTGGTCTCCAGCTCGGCCGCCCGCACCACCGGCAGTGGTTGGATGTACAGCGGTTCCCGGGTCATGGCCAGATCACCTTGCGCGCCGCGACCAGGTGATTGGCGGAGACCACGGAGGCGGAATCGTCGTTGGCCAGCTCCAGGGCCTTGAGTCCCAGGCGGTACTGGCCCAGTTCCCCGACGAGGACGAACTCTTCCACCTGAACTTCCGCGCAGATCTCGGCGAGTTCTACTATCTGGCTGACCGCGCCAAGGAGGCGGAACGCGTCCTCTTGGACCTGATCCACGACTACCCAGACCACGCTGCCGGATATGCTCGGTTCGCAGAGATCCTCGCCTACGGGGCCCGTCGCGCGGATGTGCCCCCCGACCCACCGCGGGCACAGGCACTGCTTGAGAGCGCCCTCGCCCGACCGGTAAGCAATGCCGCCGACTACGCTCTGCAGAAACGGCTCGATGAGCTATGCAACTCCCGTAAGGATGCAGCTGCCGGAGACAATCTCCAAATCGTTCCCTGACACGGAACATGCAACGGACCACTCAGTCTCTGTCCGAATCGTTTCTTATCTGAGCCTCTTATCTGAGCCTCCTATCTGAGCTTCCTATCTGAGCTTCCTATCTACGCTTCCTATCTAAGCAGCAAGATCTCTCTGGATTCGGCGAATTCTCCTTGCCTTAGCTCGCAGCAGTACACACCTGAAGGAAGCAAGTTGCCATGATCATCTCTTCCATTCCAGACAACTGTGTAAATTGGAGATTGCAAATTGGAAATCGGGAAATGCTTCACTTCCCGTCCGGAAATATCAAATATTCTCAATGAGATATAGGATTCATTATGGCCATATCCGAATCTCGCAAAGTGAAGATGTTCATTGAGCAGCCGCGCGATCTCGGGTCGCCCACCCTCTAGGGCCATCCAATCCAGTTTCGTCGGCAATTTCAGTGTATGGAATACGGCTGGGATCTGCGCAGGGAGATCGACGTCTCCGACAGTCAGGGAGATCATGTCTGTGAAAGCGTCGAGGTTGCGGAATCCACTCGAGCTGAAGGCGCGCGAAGTAGACTCCAGCTTCCACCGGGTTGCCCCGGGCGTTATCACCGGACCACGTCTGCCCTGCAGGCCGGAATTGACGGGTGCAATTGAATCCGGTATCTGCAATACTTTTTAGTACAAAGTGGGTGCATATCCACAGATTAGTACAAAGTGGATGCTTGTCCGCAGACAGCACTGCTGGCTTCAGGCTTCACCAGTGGGTTATGCGCGCCGCGCCTAGAGGAGTAAACACCATGAAGCGCTTTGTCGTCCTGGTCATCCTATTCGTTCCGGCATTTCTGCTCACGCCGCGCCTTGCGCAATCCCTCGATACTGTCACCCGCCCGGTCGGTCCGGTGCGATACTGGGAAGTGACCGATCTGCAGGGGTTCAACCCCGAGTGGCTGCAGGTGAAGTTCGTCGAAGGATCGAACGTGTGGCTCGAGGGTGATCGCTTCGACGATGATTCGGGGCTCGATCTGACGCATCTAAACGCGCGGATCACCTGCAGCGCGGTTGTCGCGATCCACCCGACCTTCCGTCATAATCGCGCTGTCCTGCGCACCTGGAAGGCGGCCGGCGAGGCGCGCTATGGTGCGACCGGCCCCGACCTTTCTCTCTGGTTCAACCTGCGAACCGAGGGCGGGCGGTCTGAGATCGCGCAGCTGCTCAATGAATTGAACGCCTCCCCGGCGGTCGAGATCGCTCATCCGATTCCGATTGTTGAGCTTGCGCACCTGTGTCCGGCGCGCGAACAAATGGCGCCGACGGTAACAGCTGAGAGAGACACGCCAGATTTCACCCATCTTCAGGACTACCTATACGACACGCCTGTTGGCCTGGATGCCCCGGCGGCCTGGGCTCTTCCCGGTGGCCGCGGAGCAGGGACGAAGTTCATCGACGTAGAGGGCTGCTGGACAGAGGATCACGAGGACTTTCCCTATGACCAGTACTTCTATGAGGGTGGCGCCCCTGAGGACCCCTTGGGGGAGACCCACGGAACGGCCGTCCTTGGTGAGGTGATCGGGCGACACAACGATATTGGAATCAATGGGTTTGCGCCTGATGCCAGCTATGGAGTAGTGGCGTTCGACATGGGTACATATCCAGACATCTCCCAGTATTTTCAGGAAGCCGTCGACCATCTCGATCCCGGTGACATCTGGCTGATCGAGCTGCAGATGTTCCCTCCCGGCCACGAGGCAACCCCGATGGAGTGGCTGCAGGTCAACTACGATGTCATCTGGACCAGTGTCTGGAGTCTGGGAATCGCTTGCGTGGAGCCCGCGGCCAATGGGGGCCAGGACCTAGACGATCCCTCCTGGGGGGGGCTCTTCGATCGCAACGTACGCGATTCCGGGGCGATGATGGTCGCCGCGGGCACGCCGTTCGGCCGGGTAGCTGAGGGGTTCACGAACTACGGAAGCCGGATGGATATGCACGCTTGGGGTTCCGAGATCGTGACCACCGGCTTCGGCGATCTGTACAACGGCGGCACGCTGCAGGAGCGCTACACAGAGCTTTTCGGGGGCACCTCGGGGGCTTCCCCGATGGTGGTTGGCTGCGGGCTGTGTGTGCAGGGCATCGCACGGGCCTCGCGCGGCGAACCGCTCGATCCGATCGAGTTGCGCGCCCTCCTGCACGATACCGGGGTGCCTCACCTCGACCCGTTTAAGGAGATCGGCCCGCGCCCGGATCTGGCCGCCGCGACTGCCATGTTCTTATCGGATGCGCCCGAAGGGGCTTTGGTGGCGCAATCATCCCTCACCGGAGCGCCGAATCCTTTCCATTCCCGCGTAGACATCTGTTTCACCGTGCCGCGTCCCGGCGAGGTGCGCCTGGTGATCTT
>JAGMDA010000563.1 GCA_023128935.1 Candidatus Eiseniibacteriota bacterium
CAAGAGATCAGCCAGGAAACTCACGAAGTCACTGCGCAGCTTCATCTCGATTGTCTCGGGTTCCTCGAAGTAGACTTGCCGATACTCGGTGCCGGTCATCCAGTGTGCGAATGCCCCCGTGATATCGCAGCTCTTCCATTTGTGTCCCGCCCCGGTCGTGGCCATCTCGAAGAGATCCATGCGAGCACGGAGCCGGCGCTCATCGGTCTTTGGATAGACAACGAAGATCGCTTTCTGATCTCCGGCCAGGTTTCGCTGCCAGGGGGCGGCGATGTGGCTCTTGTAGCGTGCGGCCAGATCTTCAATGCGTCCCATTTATCAGCTGCCTTTCCTGGGTAGTCAGAAGGCGGGCGAAGGAGACTTCCACGACGCCTCCGGATTGCATCAGATCCAGAAGGCCCAGGCGCCGAGCATCGATAGCCATTTGGAGCAAGCCTTCCGGCGGGCTATCGAGTGTCTCGGCCCAGAACGAATGAAAGAGCCCCATTCCCCGCATCCCGGTTACATGGGCAAGCAGGAGCGCAAAGCTTACCACGACGGGCGTTGGCTGCACCGACTGACGAACCTTGCGCCCTCGCCCTCTCAGGTGACCTGACTGCGTCCAGGAAGCGGCCGTATTGCGAACGACCTTATCTATGGTGCTGCTGCTTAGCCGATCCCCGGCGCTGTTGGCAATCGCATCGGTCAGTTGCTGGCGGGCCAGTTCCTCCCCCGATCGCATGCGCCCGATGACTTCCGCGGTGACTCGCAGCAGGGAATCGCGCGCCAGTGCGGTCAGCAGCGCGAGCAAGGGACGCCCCCTCTGGTCCGTCTGCCAGAGTTGGCGCAAGAGACGGAATAGGGGGATCGAAGGATCGAGGCCGTAGAGTTCGCGAAGCCGTTGAAAGGAGATCTTTCGAGTCGAAGCCGTGCGTTTGCCCAGGCAGTTGTGCTCGATGATGGCCGCGGCGTACTCCTCCCGCAGAGCCTGCGGGGGGCATTCTTCGAGAAGACGCTCCAGGTCGCCCAGCATGATGGTCCGACTGGTGTGCGTCCCTTTGTCACCAAGGCGGATGCCGAACTCTTTCAGATGTTCACGCGCGATGGATTCTGGCAGCCGCTCCTCGATGGGGTCACCTTGCATGCGGGCATCATAGCATATTGCCGGCTGGCTTGCCGGCAAAAACCGAGGAAATTTCGATCAAATTGGCCCTGCGTATTCTACGGATCCCGGCCCCATGTTTCACCTACCGGCTCGCTTGGTGACAGCGCTGCGGGTGTTCACCTCTCTCTCGAACTCGGATGCCGCATTTCGCTGGGTCGCCGGAAGGCCTGCGCTGCGGCGTGTGTCTCCAGAGATTTACTACTGCGAAACGAAGGGTGGCCGGAAAGTGGACTTCATCGCGTGGATGCGGAATCGTTCCTGGTCTGTTGCCGGTGGAGTAGAACCGCGCATAGTTGGTGATAAAGAGGCGCTCGCCCTCCAAGCCGCCGCTTGTGGCCCACCATTCTGTTCCAGGCTCTGCACCGGACGGGCCAGGAATCCTTCCCGTACGCTCCTGAGCCGATAGCTAACGCCTACCCCGGCGGCACTCCACTTGGTGTGAGACCCACAAGAAATGCCTCGCAGGGCATGCATAAGACTTCATCGATCCTGAGGGTCTCTCGGCCACGATAGAGAAGGATCGCCTTACACTCCGGGTAGTCTTCCCGAAACGCCTTGAGGGCTCTCAGGTCGACCGAGTGCACTTGCCGCGCGCTCTTGACCTCAATCGCCCAGAGACCATCCTCACCATAAAGGACGATATCTACTTCGACGCCGGAGCGCGTGCGCCAGTAGTAAAGGCCATTCCTCTCACCGCGGTATGCATTCCAGGCCCGCAGATGTTGAACGACTAGACCTTCTAGCGCCGGACCCATTATCTCCGTTTGCTTGTCCAGGGGACCCCGCGGGCGCAGGGATCCGTAGACTCCGGCATCAAAGAAGAAGAACTTGGGGTGGGCGGCAAGCTGTCGCTTGGCCCGATGCGTGAATACCGGAAACCTAAAGGCAATCAGGAGGTCCTCGATTACGGTGAGATAGTCCTCGACGGTATTGCGGCCCACGGCACACTCGCGAGCGATGTTGCTCACGTTGAGAACTGTTGCGTGGGAGATGCTGGCCGCCTCGAGGAATCTTGAGAAACTGCCTATGTTGCGCACCAGCCCTTCCATCTTGACTTCTTCACGCACGTAGAGAGCCACATAGCTGCGCAGGGTTTCCGCGGGTTGGTGCGAAGTGACAACCAATGGAAGGAGTCCAAGCTGCAGGGCCTGATCCAAGCGGAAGGCGCGGCCAAGCTCGGCGGCCATGAATGTGTGCATGGTTCGTAGCAGAGCCCGCCCAGCCAGAAGGTCCACGCCGGCACGCTTGATCTTCCGGGCGGAGGATCCGGTCAGGATGAACTCCAGTCCCCGCTTCTCCTCAATGAGACTGTGGACCACCGGCAGCAGGCTGGGAACACGCTGGATCTCGTCCACGATCACACGCTTCGTTCCAGAGCTAGCATCGATCAGCTGCCTGAGCCGCTCGGGCCTGGCCGAGTAGACCCGCTCGGTCTCGGGGTCCAAAAGATCGAGCAGCAGCGCATCCGGGTAGCGGGTTCGAAGCCAGGTGGACTTGCCGGTTCCCCGAGGGCCAAGGAGAAAGAAACTCTGCCCTGGGCTATCGAAAAATCGAGTTATATTTGTCATTTTGCGCCTCATTTTTATATTATGGATGTAAATATCGCCACTCAGTGGAGACATGTCAAGCTGTTCCCATCCCTACAGCCTTGATCCGTCAGCCCATAGGGTCAAGATATTGCGCCGAGTCGCAACTGTTTCACTATCTTCAGGTTAGGAAGTAGTATCGCGTAGCGTTTCGTCCAATTGACGAGGCACCGCAGCGTATACGGTGCTATTGATTTCGCAAAATGAGCATCAGGTGCTTTACTTGGTCCGTCAATCGGCCAAGACGACGAGCGGCAGCGTGACTCTAACTTCCACGCCATGCGCCAGGCTCGGTTCGGCCGAGTATCTTGCCCCCTGCCCTTCGCCGAAGTCAGTACCGGTGCATCTTCGTGCAACAACCCGCGTGGTCGATGGCTTGTTCGGCCGTCGGGAAGCCCATACCGCGCCGCCGGAGGATTTCACCCGACGGACTAGGTTATGGCAAATCACAGCCTCGAGAGGCCTCTCCTCCCACCGATTATGATAGAGTAAGGACTCCAGCCGCACAGGTAAGATCCTACAAGTCAACCACTTAGCAATGCCCAACCGAATTCTGACGCGGTACCGGGCCAATCCGGTAACTGCTTGTTCTGCAGATCCTTACACCTGTGCCCCGGGGTCAGAGGACGTGGAGGCTGCCGTTGGTTCGTAGCCCGCAAAGAAAGCTCATGCCGGACATGGAAGTGAGAAGGTCGAGATCAGTGGCATACGCATCCGACCTCGAAGGCCGGGATCAGTGGCATATGCAGACATTAATCTATATCCGGTAATCCCGCTTGACAGTTTAGATATAAACCGGTCATAATTATCTCCAGATAGATCATATATTGGACGAATATATTGCCAGGAGATAGGCACATGCTAGAGACCATAAAGTCAATCATCCTGGATTATCAGGAAATCAGTCTGGAGACTGGGGTGCCCCGGCGTTTGCGAATCGAGGTGGTCCCCGGCAAGGCCACCGTCTGCATCGGGGTCCGCCGCAGCGGTAAATCGACCTACCTGTTCCAAGTCATCGAACGGCTTCTGAGTAAGGGCGTATCTCGTGAAAACATCCTTTACCTGAACTTCTTCGATGACCGTCTCCACAACCTGCTGCAAGGAGGTCTCGGGCTGATCACGGAGGCTTATTATTCACTCTATCCGGAGAAGAAAAACGCGGAAATGGTCTATTGTTTTTTCGACGAAATCCAGGCGGTCGCCGCCTGGGAACCTTTTGTGGACCGCCTAATGCGGACCGAACAGTGCGAAGTCTACATCACGGGTTCGTCAGCCCAAATGCTCTCGAGGGAAATCGCCACGCAGATGCGCGGCCGGGCGTTGTCATGGGAGATTTTTCCATTTTCCTTCAGAGAATATCTGGACTACAAGGGGATCGAAAGCACAGGCCCCCTGCCGACAAAGAAGCGACTTCTCGTGCAGAAGGCGTTTGAGGAATACTGGGAAACCGGCGGCTTCCCCGAAGTCGCCGGTCTTGACCGGTACCTGCGAATCAAGATCCACCAGGAGTACTTTCGCGCCGTCCTGTTCCGGGATCTGATCGAGCGCCATGATGTTTCACATCCCAAAGCACTGACGGACCTCGCGCACCGGCTGGTGGACAACACATCTTCGCTCTATTCCGTCAACAGCCTTACGGGATATCTGAAATCACTGGGTCACAAGGCTCCCAAGTCGGCCGTGTCGGATTATCTGGAATGGTTCGAAGACGCGTATTTCCTTTTCACCGTGCGCATATTCGACGCCTCCCTGGCCCGCAGCAAGACCAACCCGAAGAAGATTTATTGCATCGATCATGCCCTGGTCACTTCGGTGGCGTCCGGCATTCTGGTCAATTCCGGGCATCTATTGGAGAATCTCGTATTCACGGCGCTGCGGCGTGTGTCTCCAGAGATTTACTACTGCAAGACAAAGGCTGGCCGGGAAGTGGACTTCATCGCGCAGATGCGGAATCGTTCCTGGTCGCTCGTCCAGGTTTGCGAGTCGATAGCCGAACCACAAACCAGAAAGCGGGAAGTAACGGCTTTGGGCGAAGCCATGGCCGCGCAGGGCCTGAAATCCGGTACGATTGTGACGCGGAATGAAGAGGAAGAGATAAAAGTCGACGGCAGGAAGATAGAGGTTGTGCCGGTATGGCGCTTCCTGCTCAACCTGCCGGAGTCGCAAGCATAGCCTTGTGAGATTGCTCGATGTCGAACCGGATGGCGATGGTCCAGGGGCTCGATTTCGACATCGACGGTGAGGGGGCAGATGTGCTAGAGATGCTGGAGGTTGACTGCGCGTCCACGCGCAATCCTGTGTCAGACCAGGAGGTAGCGAGATGAAACCTATTGCGATCACCAGCAGTTTGCGGACCGACGGCCGCGAACACCACTATTAGTGCGCTCCGGGCCGAGCCCGGTGGAGGGCAGTTAGCCCTTCGGGAACGAAAAGGGAAGCTCCTCATGCAATCGCTCACTCGATCTCCTTGGCCATCAAGCCACCCACCTTTGCCGCGCGCGGCGCCACCTCCGGCAGTCCTTCATCTAGCTGGGTTCCGAAGAGGAAGCTCGATTCCTCATCTTGTCATATGCGGCGGTCAAACGACCGCGGTATTCGTAGGCCCTCAGATGAAAATATGCGGCGGTCAAACCGCCGCGGCATGCGTACGTCCTCAGATGGAAAGGAGCAAGTGGTGAAACAATTAGCAGACTGGTTTGGGATGGCGTGGATGGCATTGGCACTAGGACTGGCAACCATCCCCCTTGCGGCAGCGGGTACGCCCCTCGAGGCCTTCCGTGGCGCAACCGGAACGATCGATATCGCCGGTGGGACTGCGCACATCCCCGTGATGAACGAGGCGGCCAAGCAGATTATGACCGCCTATCCCAAGGTCCGTATCACGGTTGCCGGGGGAGGATCCGGCGTGGGGGTAGAGAAGGTCGCGGCGGGGCTGGTCGCTATCGGCAACACGGGTCGACCGCTGAGCAAGCAGGAAGCCGAAAGGCACGGCCTCATCAGCTTCCCATTTGCGATCGATGGCGTGGCGGTCATTATCCATCCAAAGAACCCCGTCAGCGACCTTTCGGCGGAGCAGATTCGTAAGATCTTTGCCGGGCAGACCACCAACTGGAAAGCTGTCGGCGGCCAGGACGCGCCCATCAATCTCTACACTCGCGATGAAGCCAGCGGTACGCGGGCGGTCCTCTGGAAAAAGCTCCTCAAGAAGGGTCTGATTGCCGAGCACGCCGATGTCGTCACTTCCAATGGGGCCATGAAAGTGGCCGCGGCACAGGACCCAAATGCCATCGGCTATGCCGGGATCGGGCATATCGACTCAACGGTCAAAGCCCCCCTGCTTGACGGTATCGCCCCAACCCAGGAGAATGCCGCCGCAGGGCACTATCCGATCGTCCGCAAGCTGTACATGAACACCAAGGGAGAACCATCACCACTCGTGCGCGCCTTCATCGACTATATTCTTGGCCCCGCAGGGGCAAAGATCATCAAGAGCAAGGGCTATATCCCGCTGGTGGCGGGCTAAGCTCCCTTGCCGCAGACGCGGTATTTCGTATGCTAGCGAGGAATGCAACCGGACGCTCCGTGGCTGTCGCTGCGCAGGAGATCTCTCTTCCGCAAACGGCGGATCGATGGATCGGGGGGTTGCTGGGCGCGGCAACCGCCACGGCAGCTTGTACTGTGTTGTTGATCGTCGGGTTCCTGTTGTATTCCTCCATGCCCCTGCTGCTCTCCGGTGAGTTCATTGAAACCGTGACACGTCACTGGAGACCGTACCATATGCCGCCCGAGTACGGCATTGGACCGATGATCCTCGGCTCGCTTTCTCTTGCGCTCCTCGCCCTGGTGTTGGCTCTACCGCTTGGCGTTGGCCTGTGCAGCTTCCTTCACGGGTTGGCGCCGCGCCGGCTGTCGCGCCCCGTTCTGATCGCTGTCCATCTGATGACCAGCATTCCCACGGTCATCTATGGTTTCGTGTCGGTCTCCTTGCTCGTGCCTTTGTTGCGGCGTGGGTTAGGAGAGGGAAGTGGCTTCTCCTTGCTGGCGGCAGCCCTAACGCTTGCGATGCTCATCGTACCCACCATCACGCTACTCTTGAATGTGCACCTGCAGCAGATCGATCCACGCATTCGCATCGCCTGCCTGTCTCTGGGGATGACACCTGCGCAGACTGTCCGCCGAGTGCTCCTGCCGGCGTCCCGCCAGGCGTTGTTGGCAGCCACCATCCTAGGGCTGAGTCGTGCGCTTGGCGATACGCTGGTGGCATTGATGGTGGCCGGGAATGCAGCCCAGATTCCATCGTCACTCCTTGACTCGATCCGCACCCTTACGGCCCACATCGCCCTGGTCTTGGCCACGGACACGTACAGCCCTGAGTACCGTTCACTGGCCGCCGCAGGGCTGATGCTGTTCACGTTGACCGCCGTGCTGAGTCTATTGATTCGCCAACTGGGACGGCATTCCAGGGGAGGATCTCACCGTGCGCCAGCGATCCGATAGTCTCTTTGCCGGGTTTGCCTGGGGTGCGACCTTCCTGGTCCTGGCTTCCATCGGCGCGCTGCTGGCCTTCCTGTTTGTGCGGGGAGCCGGCACCCTTGGACCGCGCTTGCTCTTCGGGGATACGGCTGCCTGGGCCGCGCTCCTCCGACACGCTCCCGTTTTCGACGGCCTGTGGCCGGCAGTGGTCGGCACATTGCTCCTGGTCTGCGGATCGTCGCTCCTGGCGGTGCCCGTGGGGATCGCCGCCGGAATCCACATCTCGGAGTATGCCGGCCCCCGCGTGCGGCGGGTGGCCGGTCTCTGTATCGATCTCCTGGCGGGCATTCCCTCGATCATCATGGGGCTCTTTGGTTTCGGCTTGATCCTCTTCCTGCGGCAAACCCTCCTCCCCGACGCGAACACCTGCCTGCTTCTCTCGATTGTGTGCATCGCACTCCTGATCCTGCCGTATATGATCCGCACCACGGAGACTGCTTTGCGAAGCCTCCCCGAAGATGCGCTCCTCCTAGGTCCCAGTCTGGGTTTTTCTCGGTGGCGAGCGGTGCGCCACATCCATCTGCCCCTCGCCAGTCGCGGCATTCTCAGCGGCATGATCTTGTCAGTCGGCCGCGCCGCGGAAGACACGGCCGTAATCCTTATGACTGGGGTAGTGGCGAATGCCGGCACCCCCCAAAGTCTGACCGACAAGTTCGAAGGCCTGCCCTTCACGATCTACTACCTGGCGGCCGAACACCGCACGGTTGGAGAACTGGACCGGGCTTTCGGGGCTGCCCTGATCCTACTCTTGGTCACCGGTACGATCTTCGGTTTTGCCTACTGGGCACACCGGGGACTTGAACAGCGCTGGAGCCTCAGGTCATGAATTCCTCCACAGCCATTGAGATTCAAAGCCTTTCGGTCAGCTTCCGCGACCAGGATGTTCTCAGCGGAGTAAGCGCCACTCTTGCTTCCCGACAGATCACCGTCCTCATCGGGCCCTCCGGATCCGGCAAGACGACGCTGCTGCGCGCCATCAATCGGCTCAATGAATTCTTCCCGGGCTCTCGGACACGCGGGACGGTGCGGCTGCAACTCAGCCAGGGGTGGGTCGACGCTTACCGAGACGCCTTCCCTTTGGTCAGTCTTCGGCGACAAGCCGCGATGGTCTTCCAGAATCCCAATCTCCTGCCCGGATCGATTCGGCGCAACTTTGCCACGCCGCTGGCAGCGGTCCTGGGATTGTCGCGCACGGAGATTGAGACCCGCATGGTAGGCGCGCTCGAAGAG
>JAGMDA010000564.1 GCA_023128935.1 Candidatus Eiseniibacteriota bacterium
CCAGCCTGCTTCTTGCCAGCCTGCTTCTTGCGCATCTTGCTAGGTTGCTTCTTCTCCGTCGCCATAGTGCTTCCCCTCAATCGTCTATTTCGAAGCTGTGTTCCGGTCCTGGAAAGCGACCCTTTTCGACCGCTTCTACGTATTCCCGCAAGGCTTTCTCTACTAGAACAGCTCCTTCCATAAACCGCCGGACAAAGCGCGGCTCGAATTCCGTGAACAACCCCAACATGTCGTGGAGCACTAGAACCTGCCCGTCACAGAGCGGTCCGGCTCCTATTCCAATTGTCGGGATCTTTAACATAGCCGTGATCTCGCCCGCGAGCGTTGCCGGTATCGCTTCCAGGACGATTGCAAAGCACCCGCCATCCTGCAGCCTCTCGGCGTCGCGCTTCAATACCTCCCGCTCGGCCTTCTTCCGTCCCTGCACGCGGTAACCCCCCAAGGCCAAGATCGATTGCGGGGTGAGCCCCAGGTGTCCCATGACGGGAATGCCTGCCTCAACTATGCGCCGTATCGCCGGTACTGATCGTTCCCCGCCCTCGATCTTGACGGCATCGCATCTGCCCTCTGCCACGATTCTGCCAGCCGCCTCCAGGGCCTTTTCAGCACTCACCTGAAAGGTCAGAAACGGCATATCCGTTACGATCATGCCCCATGGCTTCGCCCGCGCAACGGCCCGCGTGTGCAGGATCATCTCGTCCAACGTGACCGGAAGGGTCGAATCATACCCGAGGACGACCTGTCCCAGGCTGTCCCCGACCAAGATGACCGGCACCCGCGCACGATCAAGGAGCCGGGCCATCGTGAAGTCATAGCAAGTCAACACGGAGATCTTGCGAGCCTTCTTCTTCCACCGGATCAACCGCCGCGCTGTCATCCTACCTGGCACTTTCATCTGCCCTCCACATATTAGACATCATGGGAGCATCTTAGAAACAACACGGCGTCAATCCGAAGGCGGATTATACACGGCTGTTCCCGCCCGGTGTTCAATAACCGCCTTCCACAAATCCGACACAAGAGAAAGATCACGTCTGAAATCGAGTTCGTTCGAATTCACGACCATGACCGGCGCACCAGTATAGTGAGCGAAAAAATACGTATACGCTTCAGCCAGCGTCTCGAGGTACTCAGGGTCCATTTCCTTCTCATACTCCCGGTCACGCTTACTGATTCGATCGAGCAGCGTATCCACAGTCGCCCTCAGAAAGATCACGCGATCCGGTCTTGGCTGATCGCGCTCCATGAGCGTAAAGATCTGATTGTACATATCAAGCTCGGAATCACTCAGATTGATGTTGGCAAAGACGCGATCCTTCTGAAACATGTAGTCGCTTACGACAGGCCCTCGGAAGAGGTCCCGTTGCAGGAATTCCCTCTGCTGCCGGTAACGGCACAGGAGGAAAAAGATCTGCGTTTGGAAGGCATAGGCCCGTCGATCCTGGTAGAAATGCTGCAGGAACGGGTTCTCCTCAACCTGTTCCAGCAGTAAGCAACCGCCCAGGTAATCGGCCAGGCGTTTCGCTAGCGAGGTTTTGCCAACGCCGATAACACCCTCGATCGCGATGAAGTAAAGCGGTGTGCTCTGCTCTCCCTTCACGACCAGTTCACCCTCCATTCCAGGCATCATGCCCCGGTCCGTGTCAGTGCCCCATGCGGAACCCTGCCGCAGTCCCAGCGCTCGACGCCGCCGTCCCCACAGGCGGCACACATCTGGCAGACGGTCTGATCGAGAAGCGGGTGCCGCCAGTCGGGCAGTACCTCCGCCAAGGGAACGAGTACGAACGCCCGCTGGTGCATCCTTGCGTGAGGCAAGGTGAGGCCGTCCGATGAACGCACGCGGCTACCGTGAAGGAGCAGATCCAAGTCGATGCAGCGCCCCCCCCAACGGACGCCGCGTTTTCGCCCCAGCTCCTTTTCGATGGCCAGGGCCAGTTCGACTAGTTCCTCTGGCTCCCGCGGTGTGTCGATTACAACGACCTGGTTCAGATACTTCCCCTGCCCGGACGGACCAACCGGCTGAGTCTCGTAAATGCTAGAGCTACAGACTACATCTCCCAACCGGGCGGCGATGGACCTGCGGGCCAAGTTCAAGTACTGCTGGCGCGATCCGAGGTTGCTACCCAGGGCCACGGCTGCAATCCGCTCCGCCGCAGCTTCTCGAATCGCTCGAGGCGCGGGCTTCCTCCTGTCCATCTGCCTCCCCTGCAAGTTGCTGGCAAGGGCGGTCCACCGAACCCCATCAGTAGGCCACTCAACCTGCCACAGACCGCGATCTGCTCACTCATGAGCGCGCGGCACCCTCATCGACATCCAGCTATTCGCTCGGACTGGAGATTCCATCGGGCAACCTGCCTGGCTCGGAGATCTCGATCTCGACACAGTTGAGGTGCGCATCAAAAGGAAGGCTCAGCTTGCGCACGCGGACCACGATACGTTCCACGCTATGGTGAGCACGGATGGCAGCCGCAATCTGGTGGGCCAAGGTCTCAACCAGATGGTACTTGCGCTCTTCGCTTACCTCACGGACGAGTTCATAGATGCGTTGGTAATCAATCGTATCCTCGATGGCATCACTCAGGCCAGCCTTCGAGAGGTCAAGGTGGAGTTCTATATCCAGGGTAACTTTCTGCACCCATGCCTTTTCCAGAACCCCCACCCCGAGGAGCGGGAAGACCGTAATTTCTTTCAATCGAATTACATCCATGGTGCCCACCCAACCTCTCCAGCCGCTTCAAAAGGTAGGAAACTCATCACGTGCGTGCAACAAGAAGGTTGTCGCTGGGAAGCGATCTTCGTAGGCTTGATTGGGTCTCTGACCGAACGCAAGCGGGAGGAGAGGTGGCCAACAGAGCCCTGCACATCTGTCTCGTGAGTCAGTCATATCTGCCCTTCCACGGCGGCATCACAGAGCATGTCTGGCACCTGGCAGCCTCGCTGGCTGCCCGTGGCCACCGGGTTTGCATCCTGACCGGTACACCGCTCGGCAACGGTCATCAGCCCGAGCCCGATCCTCCCAATGTCCGGGTCCTCCGGGTGGGTCGCACGGTCCGCGTCCCCTCAAATGGCGGGCGGGCATGCATCACCTTCGGCGGGAGATGGTCGTCGAAGCTATCACGCCTGCTGCCGGAATCCCCAGATGTCGTGCACGTCCAATCGCCCTTGGAACCCTTTCTGCCCCTCTGGGCCATCCATCGCCTTCCGGGAGTCAAGATCGGGACCTTTCACACGGGGGGTGAGAAACCGCACTGGGGCTATCAGGGTTTTGCCACATGGCTCAGGCCCTTTGCTCGCCGACTGGCGCGCAGGCTCGCCGTCTCTCAAGTGGCAGCACACTACGTCTCACGGCATTTCCCTGGGCACTATAAAGTCATACCAAATGGCATTGATCTCTCCCGCTTCCGGCCGCGCCGGGAATCAAGCGGCTCGCGGTCAACCGGTCAGACGCACTTCCTCTATGCAGGCCGCCTGGACCCCCGCAAGGGGCTCCGCACGCTACTCGATGCCTTTGATCGCCTTCGCCGCAGTGGGGCAGAGCAGTTGGTGACAGCCCGCCAGGGGCGCCCCGATCCCCGACTCACGATCGTCGGCGACGGCCCGGAGCGGGCGGGCCTGGAAAGGTTCGTGGCAGACAGACGCCTTCCTGTGACCTTCCTCGGAGCTGTGGACCGGCGGGAGCTGCCGCACTACTACCAGGAAGCAGATATCTTCGTCGCCCCATCCGTTGACGGCGAGAGCTTCGGTATTTCCCTTCTGGAGGCCATGGCCAGTGGGCTGCCGATCGTGGCCTCCGACATTCCCGGCTACCGCGAGACGATGAGGGGAGCAGAGGCCGCCGTCTATTTCCAGCCCGGCTCCGCATCTGCACTCAAGCATCGTTTGGAGATTCTATTGGGTAATGCCACGCGCCGGAGACGCATGGGGAGAAATGGACAGGCCTATGTTCGCCGCTATGCCTGGGAGCACATTGCCGGGGAGGTAGAGCAGGTGTACCGCGATGCACTCAAAGTCACACCATCAGCGGTTCAAGGAATCGATCCGCGCGAACCCGCGGAGGGTGAGCGCTTCGTCCACCTCCTGAATGACCCTGGATGACGGGGCAACCAGCGGTGCCAGTCCCCCGGTTGCGATTACGCGGGCTGAACAGCGCAGTTCTGCTTCCAGCTCTCTGACGATGCCGTCGATGGTGCCCACGGCGCTGTAGAAGATACCCGATTGGATGCTTTCCTCTGTGGTCCGGCCGATGCGACGCCGTGGCTTGCGGATCTCCACCTTCGCCAGCCTTGCAGCACGCCGGAACAGCTCGTCTGCGGACGTTCGGATCCCGGGAGCGATCGCGCCGCCGATGTAATGCCCGCGGCCATTCACCACGTCAAAGGTTGTCGCCGTTCCGAGGTCAACTACAATCGCCGGCAGTGATCCGCCGGCCACAGCAGCTGCATTCGCGATCCGATCCGCACCTATGGAAGTCGGATCGGGCAGATCGAACTGAACCCCACAGCGTACCTCGTTGGTGACAATCAGCGGCCGGGCCTCGAACAGGCGATGCGTCATGGCCTCAAACTCCTGCGTCAGCATCGGCACCACAGAGCCGATCACCACACGCCCCGAGCGGCGGATTTCCTCGAGGTGCGTGCGGCAGAGCGATTCAACGAGAACGCTCAGCTCATCGCCCGTTCGAGCGAGCCTCGAACTCATGCGCCAGAGAGAGATGAGCTGCTCTCCAGCAAATACACCCAGAACGGTCTGGGTATTGCCGACATCTATCGCGAGCAGCGCCTCATCCTGCTTCCGCGGGAGCGATCTGCGCCCCTTGGCTTTACTGCGACCGGACATGCTGGCTCCTTTCGGGCACGCCTTCCCACCCGTTCCGACTAGATGGTCCAGTCCTCCGGAGGGTGAAGGTGTTTCTGATCGCGCTTCTCGCCATCGCGAGCATCTGTTGTCTCCGACCCTTCCTCCACCTCATCCCGAGGGGAAACCCCAGCTCCACCGGGCCCTTCATCCGGCGCCCCGCCAGAGCCTTCATCCGCAGCTCCACTAGGCTCTTCATCCGGCGCCCCGCCAGAGCCTTCATCCGGCTCTCTCCCAGCTTCGTCCGCCTCTCCTTCTCCATCCTCGCCATCCCCTCCATC
>JAGMDA010000565.1 GCA_023128935.1 Candidatus Eiseniibacteriota bacterium
CATCCTCGCCATCCCCTCCATCCTCACCATCCCCCTTCGCCCTGCAGATTGCGGCCGAGACGAAGATGCTGGCGAAATAGAGCAGGATGATCGGCAAGCCGAGTACCAACTGCGAGAGCATATCGGCAGGGGTCACAATGGCCGAGGCGATCAGGATCACGATAATCGCCTGTCGCCACATGGACTTCAGGAAGCCAGGAGTGACGATGCCAAAAAAACTGAGAACGGCAACCACGAGAGGGAGCTGGAATAGAACCCCGCACGCGATGGCCATTCTGATGTAGAAGTCGAGCACATAGCCAACCGCGAGGTTGGCTATGACAACCGGCGTCCCGAAGCCTGACAGGAACCGCAACATGATGGGTGTCAGTATGAGGAATGAAAAGGCCGCACCCATGAGGAACAGTAGCGTCGACCAGAACACCAAGGGCAGCACAACCCGCTTCTCGCGCTTCAGGAGACCCGGAACGACAAAGCTCCAGACTTGAAGGGCGATATACGGGAGACCGACAATAAATCCAGCTGCCAATGAGATTTTGAAGCGCGTGAAGAATGCTTCCTGCGGCTTGATGAACTGCGCTTTCCCAAGGCCTGCGTGGTCGATGAGAAAATCCATCAGCCATCCGGAGATGAACCATCCACCGATACCGAGTACGAGCAACGCCACTACAGAAGAGATGAGCACCGAGCGCAACTCGTCGAGATGATCGAGGAACGACATCTCGGCCCCGGCCGAGGGATCACGAATCCTCGCGAGCCAGCTGGGAACCTTCATCGCTATGAGGTCGACATCTTCGGCAGAGCCTCTTCCCTGCCGTCGGGGTCATTGGTTATGAGTTCACTACCTTCCAATCGGACACTAACAATCCTGGAAATACCCGGCTCTTGCATCGTCACGCCGTATAGCGTGTCAGCCATTTCCATGGTTCTCTTGTTGTGGGTGATCACGATGAACTGCGTCTTGTTGCTGAAGGCTCTCAGAAGCGCCAGAAACCGGTCGATGTTCGCATCATCCAAAGGCGCATCCACCTCGTCGAGGACGCAGAAGGGCGACGGCTTGACGAGGTAGAGGCTGAAGAGAAGCGCGGTCGCAGTCAGCGCCCGCTCGCCACTGGAAAGCAGCTGGATGCTCTCAAGCCGCTTGCCACGCGGCCGGGCCATAATCTCGATGTCCGCTTCCAACGGATCATCTCCCACCAACCGCAGCTGTGCCTCCCCGCCCGGAAAGAGCGTCTCAAAGGTCGTGGAAAAATTCTCGCGAACCTTCCCGAAGGTGTCCTCGAATAGGCTGCGAGCCTCGGAGTTTATCCGCTCGATCGCGGCCAGGAGAGACTCTCGGGACTGGAGCAGATCATCACGCTGCGACTTGACAAAGTGGACATGCTCACGCTTGCTCGCGTACTCCTCGATCGCCAGCTGGTTGACTGGGCCCAGGCGGTCGCGGTCGCGCCGAAGCGCTTCCAGTTTTTCCCCGGCCTCCTCCTCGGTCATGCCCTGCAATGGATCACCACCTGCTCCCTGGGCATCCCCACCCCTCTCCAGCGACCCTGCCGCTGCCGGCTGCAGCGGAGGAAGTGTCGTCAGATCTACTCCGTGCTGCTCCTCGATCCGGTCGATCAAGCGCTGCTTCTCAGACTCGAAATGGGCGAACCGTACCTCGTCATGGCGCAAGGATTCCTCGATGTCAGAGAGTTCGCGATGCTTCTCACGCAGGACTTTCTCGATGGCCGCCAGCGTATCCTCATGGCGGCTATGCTCCTGGGACAAACGTTCCACCTCTACGCTGCGGACCTCCCGCTGCTCAATGAGATCACCTTCGGCTTGAAGGAGCTGGTCAATCCGGGCCCTGGTCTCGGTAATCTCCCTTTGCGCCTCTTGCAGCTCACTGCTGGCTGCTTCGAATCGCTCGACAGCCGCCCGGATGTCGGTTTGCCGCTGGTCAAGACGTCCCTGCAGGTCCTTGAGCTGCGCCTCACTCCAGAGTACCTCCATTTTCTTCTCTGAAAGCCGCTGCCCCAGCCGATCCTTCTCTGTTCCAATCTGCTCAACGCTCTGCTGTGCATCCTGGAATTGAGCGTCTGCAGAGTCTTCTTCCTGCTGCACCCGATCGCGATCTTCCTCCGAGCCCTCCAAGCCCTGAACCATCTCCTGCCGGCGCTCTTCAAGTTGACAGCTCTCGCTCTGCAGGCGGTCCATCTCCTCCTTCAGGAGGCGATACTCCGCCTGTTTCTGAAGCAGGGTGCGCGCGAGGTTTTCGATCTGCGAGGCCTGCTCATCCCGCTCCTGGTTCATCGCAGAGGCCAGCTCGAGCAGTTGGTCGCAACGCTCTTGTGCTTCCCCGCGCTCCTCGTCCAGCTCGGCGCGTTTCCCTGTCAGCTCTTCCAGTTGCTTCGTGAGCAGCTCGATCTCCTGCGGCCGACTCCAAAGGCGTTCTTCAGGCGCATCTCCACCGCCGGCACTGATGCAGCCCTCAGAGGTGGCAACTTCGCCGGATTGGGTGACCCAGCGCTTTCCTGGTGAACGATCGGAGACCGGCTGGATCTCAGAAGGATCCTCGACAGGAATGTAGGCGCGGCGGATGTAGGCGGCTAGCGCTGCCGCCTCTGGGCGCCGTGGAGTCACCGCGGTGTCAGGAAGCCCAATAGGGGATGCATGCTGCGAATCGCCTGCACCGGAATCACTCTCGAGCGTGGCCGCCAGCTCCCGGAGAGGCACAAAGGTCACGCACCCGAGCCCGCGGGCGCGCAGCCACTCGATCGCCCCCCAGGCATCCTGCTCGCACTCTGTGACAACCCACTCGGCCTGCTCGCGCAGGGCAGGTGTGAGGCGATCGGCCCACGCTGGGTCGACGACCAGCAGTTCGGTGGCCACGTCAAGAACACCAGGCACCTCCTCCCGGTGAGCGAGCAACTGGGCTACACCCTCCCTGAACCCCTCGTAGGTTCGAGCCTGCTCTTCCAGGAGGTGCCGCCGGCTCTCGAGCCTGGCGATTTCATCAGCTAGCTGGCCGATCTCTTCGGAAAGGCCATGGATCCGATCCTCCGCCTCCCGGTGCTGTTCGTTGAGCGTCTCAGTCTGCCGCTGCTTCTGCTGCTGCTGCAACTCCAGTTGGTCCCGTCGCTCCTCGATCTGGCTGATCTCAACATTGAGCGTCTCGGTGCGCGAACCCAGTGCCTCGATCTGGGCCCTGTATTTCTCCTCCCGCATTTCCAGGTCAGACAGGCGGTTCTGGAAATCCCGGATCCGCTGATCCGCCTCGCTACGCCGCCGCACCTGTTCGATGTGGATCTGCTGATGTTGAACGAGCTCTTTGCGGGCCCGCTTAAGCTCCACGTCTGCCCGGCTCCACTCCTTCTCGACCTCAGCGGACATGCGACGCTTCGCATCCGACTCCGCGCTCAGCGCCTCAAACTGCGGCAGGAGCGCAGCGAGCTCCTCTGCGCCACGATCCCGCGCTTCCTGATCGCGACGGATCCGCTGCGTCAGGTCAGCCGTGCGCTCATTCAGGAAACGCAGTCTCTCCTTGCGCACGAGGGTCTCCTCGCGATTCGAGGCAAGCTCACTATCCGATGCCTGTAGTTTCTCCCGCGCGCTCGACAGCGCCCGATTGGTCTCCAGGAGCTCCAGTCGCAGATTTTCCTGTCTCGCCTCCTGCTCGTGCAGGGCGACCCCCAGGCAACTGCGCTCCTTCTCGATCCCTGCCAGGCGATGCGACTCTCCGGACGCCTCCTCCTCAAGCGCCTGCCACCGCAGGCGGGCAAGGGCCACGTCCAGGGTCTGCATGCGCTCGCTCAGGCGCTGGTATCGGCGCGCTTTCCCCACCTGGTAGGCCAAAGAGCGAATCTGGCGTTCCTCGATCTCCAACACGTCCTCAACGCGAGTGAGGTCATCTTCGACGGCCTTGATCTTGCGCAGTGTCTCCTTGCGCCGCTGCTTGTAGCGCGTGATACCTGAGGTCTCGTCGATAAGAAACCGCCTGGCATCGTCGCGGTCTGATAGCACTTCGTCGATCATCTCGCGTTCGATGACGGCGTATTGGCTGGAACCCAACCCAGTGTCCATGAAGAGGCTGCGGATGTCTTTCAGACGGCAGGCGGCTTTATTGATCCGAAACTCGCTCTCGCCCGAGCGGAAGGCGCGCCGCTGGATGGCCACCTGCTGGTATTCGGTCGCCAGACGCTGCTCCTGGTTGTCCAGGTGGAGGACCACCTCAGCCATCCCTGCAGGTCTGACCTCACGCGTCCCCTTGAAGATGACGTCTACGAGGCTCTTGCCGCGAAGGCTACGGACATTCTGTTCACCAAGTGCCCAGCGCACGGCATCGGCAATATTGCTCTTGCCGCATCCGTTTGGACCAACCACGCAAGTAACGCCAGTCGAGAAGCGGATCTGAGTCCGGTTCGCGAAGGATTTGAACCCATTGAGTTCCAACCGATCCAGCAGCACAACACTCTCTCCTGTCCTGACCCGATCCTCAACCCAGTCCTTAGAGCACAACGCAATCTTCCGGCCGCAGCCCAGTCCTCAGACCGCAACACAATTCCTCCGGCCGCAGCCCAGTCTTCAGATCACAACACAATCATCAAGTCACAACCTACGGCTTTATGGCCGTGCCTACCGGCACCCCATAGCCGTCCGCAGCGACGACCAAGGCATCCTTCACATGACCTGCGCTGACGATGCGGTGAGCATAGGTGCGCGCCTGGGCCAGGTCCAACCAATGACCGACCACTACGCGGTTCCAGGTTCCCTTTCCCGGGATCTGAACCGTAACTACGCGTGCCTCGAGTCCGAGCTTCTTGAGCCGCGCTGCCTGTGACACGGCCCGGGCAGTCTCTCGGAATGCCCCGCACGAAACGCCGAAGGGAGGCTCACCACTGGCCCGTACAACCTGGCGCTGAGGTGTCGCTCCCTTTTCCGCCACGGCCGGCGGTGAGGTTTCCTGGGGAGGCTTCGCTCTGGTTTCGACCGCGGCATCCCCCCGTGTCTCGACCGGCGGCTTCAGCACCGTTCTCTCACCCGTCACGGGAGCCGCGGTAGGGCTCGCTCCCACTGTGCTCTCGCTGCGCCCGGCATCGGGAACCTCCTGGCCAGCCAACACATCCTCGGCCGACGAGTCCGCCAGCATCGCAACATCAGCGCTACTGGCATCTCCCGACCCCAAGGGAGACAGATCCTCGGCAAACTGGTTGGAGTCCGAGCCGCCGATCATCCGACTGGCTAGGAATGCGCCTGCGGCGAGCACAACTAGTATGAATGCTCCCCACAACCAGAATTGGTGGCGCGACCCTCCACCGTAGCCCCGGCCTCCGGCGTCCCTGCGCGGCCCGTAGGAAGCGGACCAAGGCTGCTGTACTGAAACGTTCTCCTTAGATCCATCCGAGTCGCCCATCTCACGCCTGTCCGCTTCCTCCCCGTCGGGAGTCTCGGCGAAGGAGCTACCGCTATCAGTCACTTCACCCCCAAAGGCAGGTTTTACCTCCTCATCGACCATACTGTCATCGGTGACCCTATCATTGCCATTGGCCATTCCTTCCATAGTTCCTCCCTTGCCCACGCCAACCTCAGTATCGCCGATGCCCATTTCGTGAATCCTCTTGGAAGGCGCATGCTTCTTTACTTGTCGATCCACACCAGGTGCGCTCAAGGCCACCATCCCCATGAGAGGATAGCCCAACGAACGCAGCGTTGTGACCCGCTCTGTTATCTCAACAGCCCGCTCATCCTGGAACGGGACCACTGCCACAACACCGGTAACCCCATCAACCGGGGGCTTCAGAAAATCCTCGGACCAGCGGCTGGCCACAACCAGGCCTGCCGCCTCGACCGGCATGGCATCCGCATCGCTTCCCGGCCAGACCCGAAACACGCCCTGTATCCCACTGGGCTGTGCCCCACATCCACCTGGGAACACCTTCCCCAGGCAAACCCCGAACTGGCCCGGGATCACTGGCCGCAGGCCTTTCTCTCCCATTCCCGGCGGCCGCTCGCTCTCTGGGCCCACAAGCAACACCGGAACAACCCCAGATGCCGCAAATCGTTCTGCCAGGCCCACCGCCATGGGAAGCTCCACTCCCCCCTCTCCCAACCCCACAACCCAGATTGCGGGGCTCTCGATCCGGACGAAGTTGCACAGCCTCTCCGCCACACTGGGATCGGGTGCCAGCCGCGAGAGGATCGCCTGGCGCTGATAGAAGCGAGGCTCGGATTCCAGGCGGCCAAGCACCGGAAGATCCAGGCTTCCTTCCAGGTCGGCTACGTCAGCGAAGTATTCGCCCTCACCCGCGGGCTCCCGCTGACTCATCGATCCTCCCTCCCAGGAATCTGGTTCGCGGCTGAGAAGGTCTGCAGGCGCTCTACGAGTATGCCGGGGAGTTGCTCAAGTTCTTCCTCAAGGATCGCACGTAAGTCCAGAACCAGCCGCCCTTTCTTGATCCTTCCAACAATAGCAGGTACCCCGCGGCGAAGAAACCGCGCGAGGGTCTCCACGGATATGCCATCCGACCAGATCGCCAGACCCACCGATGGAATCGTTCGGCCGGGAAGCGATCCACCCCCCACAGCTGCCTCTGTCTCAAGAAGCTCGAAGCTCCAGGGATCACCAAGCCGCTCCGAGAGAGTGGCGATCCATGCCTCCCCTTGCTCGCGGAGCTCTTGTGTCTCCCGGCGCATCATCCGGTAGAGAGGAATCCGATCACACCCTTGCGCTCCCGACAGGTACTCGATCAGGGTCGCCTCTAAAGCCGCAAGGTGGAGCTTGTCTGTGCGCAGAACGCGCGCCAGGGGATGTTGCCTAAGCCGATCGATCAGATCGGCCCGGCCCAGGAGCAGGCCGGCCTGCGTGCCGCCCAGCAGTTTATCCCCACTGAAGCTGACTAGGTCAGCCCCTGCCCTCAGGACCTCCTGCACGCGGGGTTCCCCGCTGAGATAGTCAGCTGGATGTTGATCCAGGGCACCACTGCCCAGATCCTCCATCATTAGAAGCCCGTGCTCGTGTGCCAGGTGTGCCAGGTGCGCGGTGGCCACCGCCGCGGTGTATCCGGTGATCAGGAAGTTCGAAGAATGAACCTTCAGCATCATCGCTGAGCGCTCCGAAAGCGCCTGCTGGTAATCCTCGAGACGCGTGCGATTGGTCGTTCCCACCTCGCGGAGGATCGAACCACTGGCCTCCATCACATCCGGGAGCCGGAAGCTGCCACCGATTTCAACCAGTTCACCCCTTGAAACGATCACCTCTCTGCCCGCCGTCAGCACGTGCAGGGCAAGGAAAACTGCGGCAGCATTGTTGTTGACGGCAATCCCATCCTCCGCGCCCGTTACACGCACAAGCAGATCTCTCACACGACCGAGCCGGGAGATGCGCTTGCCTGTCTCAAGATCCATCTCAAGGTTGCAGTACCCACCCAGGATGTCGGCTATCCCCTGTTGCGCGGATGCCGATAGCGGCGCGCGCCCCAGGTTCGTGTGGACCAAGATGCCCGTTGCATTTATCACCCGCCGGAGTGGAGACCAGCTGAGGCTCTCCGCCCGCTGGCAGATCTGGGCAACCAGGGTGCTTATCTGAACTGCATCGGGCTCAGGATCACAGCTCAGCAGATCACGGCGCGTTTCTGCCAACACCTCTCGAACCAACCCAACCACAGTATGGTGAGCAAGCCGTCCAAGCAGCCCCTGCAGCTCCGGCTCCTGCAGCAATGCGTCAACCGCGGGAATGCACCTTAGGCGTGATCTATCCAGTTTCATCTGGGAATCCCCGCCCTCCTCCATCAAGCAGCCACTGCTCCGCAGCCTTTACTCCGTAAACCGACTGCAACTAGAGCATGGCCTGTTCATCTGGCATGCGTTCGTACAGCGCAAACATCATCGTGTAGGATCCCCGCCCCTGCGTGCCACTTCGCAGATCTGTAGCATAGCCGAACATCTTTGACAACGGAGCCATGGCTCGCAGGATTTGCAGCTTCTCTCGCAGCTCGGTCCCCGTTATCCGACCACCCCGCGCGGCAATCTGCTGGTGAACCGCACCCACAAATTCCGAGGGGCAGATGATCTCAAGGCGCATGATTGGTTCCATCAGAACCGGCCCCGCATTCCGGCAGGCTTCACGAAACGCCGCTATGGCGGCATTTCGGAAGGCTATTTCACTCGCGTCAACTTCGCTCGAAGAGCCCCCGATCAACTCCACCTTGATGTCCAGTACTGGATAGCCATACCGGATGCCTGATTCGCACGCATCGTGCACTGCCTGTTCAATGGCGGGCAGGTATTCATTCGGCACGATTTCTGGACCCACTTGGCTCTCAAAGACAACGCCGGCCCCCCGTTCCCGTGGCGACACGCGCAGGATGACATGCCCGTAGTGGTCCCGCCCGCCCGCGCTGCGTTGGTATTTGTTTTCCGCCTTCTTGATCTTACTGATTGTCTCGCGATACGTTACCTGTGGCTTCCCAAGGCGGACCTTCATATTGAACTCACGAACCAGTCTTTCTTCCAGAACCTGCAGGTGAAGCTCACCCATCCCTTTGATTATCCTTTGTCCCGTATTCTCATCAACGCTCACCTGGAACGTGGGATCGTCAACCGCCAGGTGCGAAAGCGCCAGTTTAAGCTTCTCCTCCCCCCCTGCCATGCGGGCCTCCAGTGCAGCCATAACCACAGGTTCTGGGAAGGCGAGCGATTCGAGCGAGAGGGGATTATCAAGATCCGTCAATGTATCGCCGGTTCGAGAGAGCTTCAGCCCCGCAGCGATGCAGATATCACCGGCTAGCACCTCCTTGGTTTTGCGCTTCTTGTCCGCATGAACCTTGTACAACCTGGCAAGGCGCTCCTTCCCGTCGAGACGGCTATTGTACACGAAGTTGCCCTCGGACAGCTTTCCTGAATAGACGCGCAGGAAACTGGTCCGTCCCCCCCCGCCTTCTGAGGAGTTCGTATAGGTCTTGAAAACATAGGCGCATGTTGGGCCGTCCCCCTTTTCATCCGGGCGGCGTTCCTCCATTTCCCCGCTCTTCGGATTTGTCCCCTGCTGCGGAGGAACCTCGTTTGGTGCCGGAAGGAAGTCCACGATTCCATCCAGCAGGCATTGGACTCCGACGTTCCGGAGTGCTGCTCCGGAAAAGATGGGGACAAAAAGCTGGTGAAGCACGCCGTGGCGGACTCCTCTCACCAGGTCCTCGGGATCCAGCTGCCCGCGCTCGACAAACTTCTCGAGCAGATGTTCATCCTCCGCCGCAACCGTTTCAAGAAGCTCATTGCGCCGCTGTTCAGCCTGCGCACGCATCGTCTCCGGGATATCATCGAAAGTGAACTCGGCGCCCAGTGTCTTCGGATCCCACCTGATGGCACGCATCCGGATCAGATCCACGACACCACTGAAACGCTCTTCCGCTCCGATGGGAATAGATATCGGCAAAGGCGTAGCGTTGAGCAATGTGCGCACTTCCGAGACGACGCGATCGAAGTCGGCACCGATCCTGTCCATCTTGTTGACAAAGATGATCCGCGGAATCCTGTAGCGTTCCGCCTGACGCCACACCACTTCCGATTGGGGTTCTACGCCTCCGCGCGCGCACAGAACCATCACTACACCGTCAAGAACCCGGAGGCTACGCTCCACCTCCGCGGTGAAATCAACATGCCCAGGCGTGTCGATGATATTGACCTGATACCCGTTCCAATGGGCGGTGATAGCCGCAGAGGTTATCGTGATCCCCCGTTCCCGCTCCTGGTCCATCCAGTCGGTCGTGGTGCTGCCGTCGTCCACATCACCCATACGGTGTGCCACGCCTGTGTAGTACAGGATGCGCTCGGTCGTTGTGGTTTTCCCGGCATCAATATGCGCAATGATGCCTATGTTGCGAATTTTGGGAAGCCGAGCAACGCGTGCCATGAGTACCCCTTGAATGTCGTTCAAAATCACCATTATGGCTGTTCAACCGCCCTTGTCAAGGACGCGGACACACGCTACGGTTGATACAGGGAGGGAAAGTAGCCATGTCTGAGGACCTTCGAGCATCCACTAGCTGGTTCGAGAACTGCAGCCCATGATCCTTGCAGGTCGCAGCTTCTATGAAATCGAGCAGCTCTGCCACCGCCGTCTTCAGAAGTTCGTACTGCTTTCGTTGGGCATGTTCCTGGGGCTGGGCTTAGTCATGCCCCTCCAGTGCGTGCCAGAACCCCTACGCAGCGTGCAGACAGGCACCCTGGGACCCGTGCGCACGGCGGATGAACTAACTCAACCGGCTCCCCTCGAAGGGGTAGTTGAAGCGATGGCGGCCCGTTGGCTGGCATCCGGAGCCTTGCGTTGCGTGGAGTTTGTCATTGACGAAGATGCCCCGCTACAGGAAGGCCCCCAGGTCATGCTGGGGCATTCCGATCTGCACACTCCCCCCACCAAGGGGGGGCCTACCGTCTCGATTGGCAAGATCATCCCGCTCGACCAACCGACTCTGGCGATCGAGCTCGATAAGGACTTCTCGATCCTGCCGACCTCCGATCGGGGTGCGCGCACACCTGACTTCGCGATCCTGCATATGGTCCGCCCGGCCTATCCCCAGATCTCACTCTGGGCCAACATCGAGGGCATGGTCACCCTCAAGGCTACCATCAGCCCCGCGGGAACTGTCACACGGGTCATCACGCTGGCCAACGAGGCTGACGACTACTGCGAAAACGTCGCAACGGCAGCACTCCTGGCGTGGCGATTCAAGCGCATGGAAATCGAAGGCAAGCCGGTCTGGTTCAGCGTGGTGGTGCCATTTCAGTTTCAGATCCGATAGGCTGGCTCGAGGAATCAGAACTCGTCGCCTCGGTGGATCCGAGGCAACGTCCGGCATGGCGCAAGCTCATACCCTGTCTCAGGAAGATCGCGGGCAAGCCGACATCATCGCTCATCTCAAGCCTACGACCCTTCCCCCGCCGGTGTGCCTTCTCGGCTGAGACCTCCAAGATCCCGCGGAGTGCTTCTGGGCAGTACCCCCCTCTCTCCACTGCATCACCAATCAGACCAAAGGCCACCCATCCCCGGTAGGAAAAACCGTCAGGTGCTTCACCAAATAGGCGCATGTATGTCTCTTCGAACCCCGGCCTCTTCATCCCTCCCTCGATGGGCACATACGTGTCCCCAGGGTAGAGCGTCAGAAGCCCGAACTCCTCGACAATACCGGAGACAATCGCCTCGCCCATGGGGGAGTCACCAATGTAGGGCCCTAGGAACCCCTGATGTGCAAGCTGCGAGAAGAGCGAGACCAGTTCTTTCATCCCACCAGGCGAGACCACCGCATCGATCGAATCGGGGATAGCGCCCTGACTCTGCTCTAGCAGGCCGGCGAAATCCGTGGTCCCGGGCGGATAGGAAGGATCGAGGAACACCTGTATCCCTCGGAACTCTGCCTCCGCACTGAACTGCCGGGCCCAAGATCGGCCAGCAGAGGTACGGGGCCAGAGCAGCGCCACCCGTCTGACCTCCAGGGAATCCACCGCATAGGCTACCAGGGCAGCAATCTGCTCGCCCTGACCTACAGTGCAGCAGTAGGCTCCGGGGCCCATCAGGGCCACGGTCGAATCAGTCGCGGCCGGCGAAACAAGAATCGCATTCCGCCCCCGCAGATAGGCGGAAGCCACCAGTGTGTGAAGGCTAAATACTTCACCGATAAAGACACAAATGCCGCGCTCATAGAGCCGGTCCACGGCATCCAAGCAACCTCTCGGGCTGCCGCCCGTATCGGCGATCTCCAATCTGAGGGGAAAGCGCGCGCTGGCATTGTGCAGTCGACGGGCCACGTCCGCCCCGTTCGCCATCGCGATGCCGAAACGGGCAAATGGACCGTTGAGAGGGGCCAGTAGGCCCACTGTGAAAAAATCGCGCGGCCCTTCTTCCTCCTGGGAAGATGCAAGCCACACAGGCAGCTGCCCCGCAGAACGTCTCCTGTCCCGGCAGAGTGCCCCGGTCGCATGCCAAGCCTCGAGCGCCTCGTGCGGGTGCCCGGCCCCGGCTTCGGCCTCTGCATAGTCCTGCACCGCCTGGCAGAACAGCTCGTGTCGCGGATACTTCCAGAGCAAGTAGGCGATCTCTGACTGGGAGAGTCCTTCACCTAGAAGGCGGCGGAGGTTACGCTCGCCCTCGCGGCTCTCGTCGTGGCCGAGGGTCGCATAGGTCAACCACCAGTCGGCCGCCTCGAGAAGAAGCCCCTGTCCTTGGAGCGATCGCGCGAGCAGGCGCACCCAGGGGGCATCCCTTGCACCTGGGGGGCGATGGCCGAACATAGGCGCCAGGATCGCAATCGCATCCGAGAAACGGCCCAGCTCGATCAATGCCTCCGCGGTAATCATCCGGGCCTCGCGCACCTCTCCAGGCCGGGGGCTCTCCAGGAAGGGCCGGGCAGCCGCAAGCGCCTCAACATGATTGCGGTGCCTTAGGGCCTTCCGGGCGTCATAGAGCCCGTCATCCGACCAGGAGCGAGGGCATACCAACAGAATTCCAAACAGCACGGCTGCCAGGCAGGAAAAGCACCGCATTCTCATCCTGGCCGACGGAGCCAAAGTTACATCCCTGTTGCCCGCGCATGGGCTGGTTCTGCCGGTTTCTTCGAACAGCCGGGGTCACGCTAGAACCGGAACTTGCCAAAATCCTTCGGGTCCAGATTCTCAATGAACTCCCGGAGATCCTCCGCCCGTTGCGCCTCCGTACCATTGGATGCCGTCCCGGCCCCGGCAAGCAGGCTGTCGATCTCACCGGAGAAGAGCTTTGCATCGGCGTAGATCTTGGCTTTCGTCTTCAGCGCGATTGCGATCGAGTCGCTGGGTCTGGCATCGATACACAGGATTTCGCCGTCGCGCTCAAGATGGATCTTCGCGTAGAAGGTATTCTCTTCGAGGTCAGAGATTTCTACGCGCTGGACCCGTACGCTAAGACCCTTGAGCATGCTGGCTATGAGATCATGGGTCAGGGGCCGCGGGAATTTCCTGCCTGCCAGCTCCATCGCAATCACACTGGCCTCTGGATGCCCGATCCAGATTGGGATCTTGCGCTCCCCCATGGCATCCTTGAGAATCACGACAGGGGACTGGTTCTTCTGGTCAACCGCCAGAGTCTCAACCACGACCTCGACCATCACGGCAACTGTTCTCCAATTGATTGCTGCATAGGACGGACCACAATGGCTCCCACGTGTCAGAGCGCTGGGAATGACCACATGCGCTAGAATCACTCCTGGCCACTGGAGCGCACGTCTTCGAGTATGGTCTTCTCGCCCTGCAGATCGCGTATCATCATCTTTGCGGAGGTCGCCATCTCATGCTGGGGGTACTCAGAAAGGAAGTGTTGGAAAGCATCCAGGGCGCGCAAAGTGTCTGCTGCCTCCTCGGCGCTCACAAAACCGACCATGAAGAGAGCCTCCGGGTAATGCTTGCTCTCCGGGAAGCGTTCCAGGATTTGCTCATAGAGTTCCAGCTTGATCTC
>JAGMDA010000566.1 GCA_023128935.1 Candidatus Eiseniibacteriota bacterium
GATCGTGCCTGTACAGAGCGCTAGCGTGACGGTCGTCAAGACTCTATATCCCGATGTGATTGTTGAGTTCCCCATAGACAGGATCAAGGTCCATACAGCTCTGAGTGGCGTAACCATCGTTTTCGATGAGGAGGAGTCCCGGATCGAAATGCGCTCTGCAGCCGCTTGAAACAGACCCGCCGTCGCGAGTGTCTAGCCGCCGCCCTCTGCGGGTTCGGGCTCGCTGAGCTTGTCCTTCACGTAGGCTCGCATCCTGCGCAGTTCCGGCTCCAGAACCTCCGGCGCGCCCTGGTGGAGGAGACGATCGATGCCCTCGAGGGCCTGTTTCAATTCGCCCCTGGCAATCTGGATCTGCGTCATCAGAAAGCCATAGTAGTCCAATTCCTCCTGGGCGGGTCGGCTGGCCTGGCAACCAAGGCAGGTCTGGAAGAGCATGTCGCTGGCTTCCTTAAGCGCGCGCCTGTGGCGCAGAGCAAACTTCGCGAATTCGGCCCGATATAGCATGGCGTGCCCGCCAAGTTGGACGGCTCGATCATAGGCGCTCTCCGCCTCATCCAGCGAGCCGCTCATCTCCATGGCGGCACCATACAGGTGCCAGAGATGAGTCGAGCCATCGGAGCCAAGCTCCATGGCCCGGGTAATGAACCCTGCCGCTCGCTTGGGGCAGGCCCGGGCCAGGCAGATCTCGGCTGCTGCGGCGAAGTAGGTGGCCGCATTCCCGGCATCTGTCCGCGTTCCCTCATCCAACAAGGCCAGCGCTTCGGCGAAGCGAGGATCATCTGCGCTAGTCTGCAGGTCCCGTCCCTCTGCGCCGCCCGTACCCGCTCGGGCGGCATGGGACTCGGCGAGTATCCGCCAGTGTTCGAAGCTCTGTATCCCAGCAGGCGGATCGATGCCCGCGTGGATGCTAGCGAGGGCTAGGCGTGCATTGATCCGCTGGGGTGCCTTCTCGAGCGCTTCGCGGTAGCGTGCCTGCGCGTCATCTGTCCGACCCTGCTGATCGAACGCCATGGCCAGGTGCTCCAGCACTAGTCCGCTGTCGGGATGCTCTTGGGCTGCCATGCTCAGGGCATCCAGTGCAACGTCCCTCTGTCCGAACTGGTGGGCCACGAAGCCTTTGCGAAAAATCCGGCCGAGCTCTCCGGCCTCCGACTGGTCCTCGGGGGGGAGCGACCCAAGCAGCTGTTCGAAATAAGTATCAAGGCCGTTCTGGTCTTTTATTATCTCGTCCCAGCCGGGTGCTTCCATCTGGTCGGGAGCACGACTCAGATCGGTTGTTCCGTCATCCCTGGGTGGTCTGCTTGTCCCTGGCGCGCCGACCCCGTTGGATGGTTCACTTCCGCTCGATCGTTCACTACCGCTGGATACTGCATCCCGGCTGAGCGATCCGTCCCGGTTAGACTGACCCTCGACGGCGGTTGAACCGATCCCCACCGGCAAGCCGTCCCCACTGGCTGAACCTGCTCCAGGGTCGAAGTGCGGTTCGAGGATGCGCTCCGCGCGCGCCTTCAGCTGCGTGATCTTCGCCGCCAGGGCCGCGTCTGAGCCTTCCAGATACTGCTGCGCGATCTGAAGCGACTCGAGCGCGGCTTCGGCAACCTCATCCTCGAGGAAAGTCACGGACTCCTGGATCTTTGCTTCTATGAAGAGCAGCCGGCTTCTGTCGACCTTGACCTTCAGATGTTCGGCAGCCAGGGGATCATTTTTCTTGGCCTTTTCGAGCGCGTCGCGAAAGTGGTGATAGGCCTGCAGCGCCTGCCCGCGCGCCAACGCATCATTGCCCCGGCGCTCCAGTTTCTCAAAGCCCCCGAGGATGCTGTCGAATAATCCCATGCCATGCTCCTGTGGAATTCGATGAACAGGTGGAGTATCGGTTGGGCAACGCTTCGGATTCAACTAAGGTTTGCGGGCGAGGCACCGCGAGAGGGATGTAAGATGGCCAAGCATAAGCGGGATTGGCGTGCCGGCGGAACTCGACGTCCATCGGATGTCCTGCGGACAGAACTGCTCAATATGACCCGGGGCTATACGCTATCCCAGGCAGTGCTGACAGCCAATGAGATCGGCCTCTTCAACGCGCTGGCGAAAGGGCCATTGCCCATACGGGGTCTGGCGCGCCGCCTGCAGTGTAGTCTCAGGGGCGTGCGGGCACTGGCCGACGCCCTCACTGTCCTCGGCCTGCTGGATCGAACGGGGGAGCAGGTCAGGATCGTGGAGGCCGCACGTGATCTCCTGGTCAGAGGGGGTGAGGCATACATCGGACACCTCCTCCAACACCAGAAGCATCTCTACGACCGGTGGGCACGACTTGCAGAGGCCGTGCGGACGGGCAAGCCAGTGGGGCGTGCGTCGCGCCGCGGAGCCTCCCGCGAGCGCTTTCTCCGCGCAATGATTGAAGGTTCACGACCCTCAGTCTCCGAGGTGGTTACACAATTGGACCTCTCTGGTTGCGGCAGCCTCCTGGACCTCGGAGGTGGAATGGGGGCCTACGCAGTGGCCTTCGCCAGGCGCTGGCCGCATCTGCGGGTCACACTCTTTGACCTGCCTGATGTAGTTACATGGGCACAATGCTATTTCCGAGAGGAAGGCATGGAGTCACGGATCGGCCGAATCGCGGGCGATGCCCGACGGGATCGGTTGGGTGGACCCTACGATGCAATTTTCATCTCAAATGTATTACACATTTTTTCCAGCCGCGAGATCACGTCTGTCCTGCGCCGAGCAAGGCGGGCCCTAAATCCAGGCGGGATAGTTGCCGTGAAGGATTTCGCTCTGCGACCCGACCGCCGCGGGCCGCTGCGAGCGGGGGTTTTTAGTCTCAATATGCTAGTCGCGTCCGAACAGGGCGGGGTTTATACAGACGATGAATACGAAGAGATGATGAACCGTGCCGGTCTTGAGAAAACCGCCCAAAATGAGATGCGTGAAGCCTCCGTGCTGCTAGTGGCTCGGGCGAGGTGAGATTCTCGCATTCGCGCGCCAAAGCCACCGCTGCGCCACGTGACCGATGACTTGCGGGTGACCACCGGGCGCGAGTACGGCTGACTTGCAGGTGGCCATCGGCGCGAGTTTGGGCTATGGTTCCATAGGAAACAGAAGGAAACATAGGGAGGTGTATATGGTTTCTTACTGCGGGTTGGATTGCTCCAAGTGCGACGGCTATCTAGCAACTCAGGCCGATGATGATGAGAAGCGGGCTGCTGTCGCCACGCGATGGTCAGCGCAATACAATGCTGACATCAAGGCCGAGCAGATCAATTGTGACGGATGTCAAGCCGAGGGGAAGAAGTTCTTCTATTGCGCGAACTTGTGTGAGATCCGCAAGTGCGCTACGAGGAAGGGGGTGGCAAACTGCGCCGCCTGTGACATGTACGTCTGTGACACGCTCGAGAAGTTCTTCCAGATGGCCCCCGAGGCGCGCACTGCGCTGGATGAACTGCGTGGATAGTAACGACGGTCGCGGTAGA